>CAYYHF010000193.1:0-5357 GCA_964471415.1 uncultured Clostridia bacterium
TCGACTGCTCCGCTTCAAGACTCTGAGGCGGCACGCGGTCAACGCCTGCTACACCCGCAGATGCCAAATTGCTCACTCCTCATTCGCTTTGCCAAAGTCGATATCTCCCACAAACACATGGCTGAAGGCCTCAGATACACTGGACACCGGAATAACCTCTATGCCGGTGATTCCGTCCGGGACATCTTTGAGATTTTCAGCCGGCAATATCACCTTGCGGATGCCCGCTTGACGCGCCCCGTAGATCTTCTCGAAAATGCCTCCCACCTCGCGCACCTTGCCCTGAATCGACAGCTCGCCTGTGACCGCCACGTCCTGCCTGAGAGGGCATGAGTAGACCGAGCTCAGCACGGCAAGTAGGACCGCGGTTCCGGCGGACGGCCCATCGATATCGCCGCCTCCCACCACGTTGACATGGACATCGTAGTCGGCCATATCCTGCCCTGTGAGCCGCCTGAATACAGACGCCGCATTGAACACCGAGTCCTTCGCCATGCTTCCGGCGGTCTCATTGAACCTGATAGTGCCTTTGGCTTGTTCCCGAGCAGGAAACGCGACTGCCTCAATCTCGATGACAGAGCCCAAAAAGCCCGCTACGCCTAGGCCGAACACCTTGCCCACCACGGAGGTCTGCGAAGCCCGTGCGTGCACGTAGGGCGATAGGCGCCCCAACCTCACTGTTTCGCTGAGATCGTCCTTTGTGATGTAGACACTGTCGGCATCCACATCGGCGTCCGAGTCGCCCGACCGCATCCGGCGGAAGAGCGCCAGCCCGTATGCGTCCACGAGCAAGCTGGTGGCCTTACGGCCCTCTATGGTGTAGTCGCTCACTATGGCCGGGATGCCATCGTCGATGCCCACGCCCAGCTTAGACGCGGCGTTCCTCACAATCTCCTGTATATGTTTTTGAGTCAGGGGCTCGAAGAAGACCTCCGCCGTTCGCGAACGCAGTGCCGGACTGAGATCGTCCGGATCGCGAGTTGTGGCGCCTATCAAGACGAAATCCGCCGGCGCGCCTTGCTCAAACAGCCTCCTGATGTACTTGGGGACATTCGGGTCGGCCGGATCGTAGTAAGACGAGTCGAAAGTGACTCGCTTGTCCTCCATCACCTTCAGAAGCTTATTCAGGAGGATAGGATCCATCTCTCCTATCTCGTCTATGAACAACACGCCTCCATGAGCGTCCGTAACCAGACCCAGCTTGGGCTCGGGAACCCCGCCTTCCGCCAAATCGCGCTTAGCCCCCTGATAAATCGGGTCGTGCACTGAACCCAGCAGCGGGTTGGTAACCTCGCGCGGATCCCAGCGCAATGTGGTGCCGTCCACCTCAACGAACTGCGCATCGGGCGCGAACGGGGCCAGCCTGACCTTCTTCGCTTCCTCCAAGGCCAGTCTAGCCGCGGTCGTCTTGCCTACTCCAGGCGGACCGTACAAGATCGCGTGCTGCGGAAACGGCGATGCCACCTTGGCCAAAAGCGCCCTGACCGCGCGATCCTGCCCCACGATCTCCGACATAGATGCGGGACGGATTATCTCCATCGCAGACCTCGCCAGTTGCCTCGCTTCGAGCTGCTCCAGTTCCTCCAGCTTGCGCAGGGATTCCGGCGTATCAGGCCCTGAGTCTTCCTTCAATATCTGCATCTTGATCTCATTTACGTAGTCCTCATGCCTCTGCTGCATACGATCGGAAATTCTCTTTTCGATCTTGTCTTCTACACGGCGCCTGGCGATTATGTCGGCCATCTCTTCCTCTATATCCGACATGGCCTTTTCGAACTGGGCAGGCATACGCACCTTATCGATTGTGGGATCCTCAAAGACCAAACGCTCCAACGCCAGTATCCGATCCTCGATCCTGGACGAACGCATCAAATCCAGCGCATCCAGCTTGCCCGCCTTGAGCACAAGCTTGTCGGGACCATATAGGTCGGAGAGTATTTCGAACATAGCCATTACCTGTCGCACGAGCTGCTCATCGTCCTGGAGCTTGTCGGCCAGGTTCCTGGTCCCCATTTTCATGATCTTGTCAACGAGCGACTTCATGGCAGAACTCCTCCCCCAAGCGCATGCTCGGTAACGCCGCACCGCGCGGCGCTGCGCCGGCGATCGAGCAGCCTAGCGGCCTTCTTCCATCGGCACGACAGTAATCATAACATCTGCCGATACACCGGAGAAGAGCCTTACAGTCACCATATGCTCCCCCAGTTCCCTTATGGGATCCTTGAGTTCTATTTTCCGGCGGTCCACGTCCACCCCGATAACTTCGCGAATGGCATCGGCTACATCCTTGGATGTTATGGATCCGTAGAGCCTGCCCTTCTCGCCTGCCTTGGCCCTTATCGTGATTCCCTGCGCCTTGAGCTTACGAGCGTCTTCTCTTGCCTTATCTTCCTCACGAACATGCTTGCGTCGCTCGGCGTCACGAAGCGCCGCGATTCGCTTGAGCGCCGTAGAGGACGCCGGAAGGGCCAGACCCTTAGGTATCAGATAATTGCGAGCATAGCCCTCGGCCACTTCTACCGCTGTGTCCTTCTTGCCGAGCCCCGGGACGTCTTTCTGGAGGATTACCTTCATGTCTGCGCGCAGGTAACGCCGGCCAACCGCGCATGCGTGCGCGTGTGCGCCTGCTCACCTGCTACCTCCTCTCGATATGCTCTGCGTAGTGTAGATCATGCTTATCTGACGGCAGAGAACCACACACCAAATCACAGACCGTTTGCCGCAAAACCAAGCCGCCCTGCTGGAATGCCGATAGAGCGGCCATGTGCCAGCATGTCTTTCCAAGTCTCCTTTCATCAACGACATGCTTGGCCGATTCATTGATCTGCTATCCGGAGACTATCGCCTGATATGTGCGCCATCTGTGTTCCCGTCTCTCATGCCGCGTGACACAGATCTTCTCAACCACAAGCTTGTCGAGGAGCAGACTACCGTCAAATGCTTCCTCAACAGTAATTCCTCTGTAGTGCCGTTTCATCTGGATACCCCCAGACGATGCTGGTTTTGATGACGGCAGTGATACCTCGCCAGCCGGGCTACCGGAAATGCGCCCGGCCCGCGCAACACAACAAACCTACTTGCCTATGTGCGCGACATGAGCTTTCTGAAGTCAAGCCAGCCGTCGAGCAGACCCACCATAGGCAGAAGCCAGTTCAATGGGGGCGTCAGGTACAGAAACACCGCAATGACAGTCCGCAGTCCTTTGGGAACGTTCATCGAGCCCAGCAGCGACCAGAGAACAGCGATTCCCTGCACAGTGTAGACCATGACATAGACCACCACCGCGTTTACTGCCAAGGAGCGCACGAACCCGAGATTCACCCCGGGAATCGCGTAGCCCAGCACAAGAGCGCCTATCAAACCCCAAGCCCAGCGCCAGTCGATCCGCCAATCGGCGAACGGCGGAACTGCCTCTACATCGCGCTTCATTCTGATTAAGATCCAACGCGCGGCGGCGTATGCTATCGCCGCCGAGAACAGTGCGCCAATGGCCAGCACAGCAGGGAGGAATGTTTTGAGCCACACGGGTATGTTCTCTGTCATCTGCCCGATCATGCCCAGGGACTCCTGCGGCACACCCATCTTCTGATATAATTCCATCGTTCGCTGGCCCGCCTCGACAAAGGTCTCCTGAACCTTCTGCGCCATGGCGGCAGGCGAAAGCCCCGTCGACCATGATATCAACAGGAAATCGCTCACGAACGCCGTCAAGCTAGCAACGGCCGTTCCGGCCAACGTTATCAGCCAAGAGCGCTTCCTGGCGAGGAGGGCACCGAGGGCGATTCCTATGAAGCCCACGCGAACCAACACGATTAGGCCGTCAATAGGACCCAATATCAGGCTTACGCCCAGGGCTGAGACAGCGGTTGCAATGGCGCCGGTGCGCATCCCGTTTCTGACTACCAGAATGGCCACAGGAACCGGTATCACATACAAAAGCAGCTTGGTGTATATGTCGGCCACGTACAGCACTATGGTAAGCGCAGCTAGAAGGGCTCCTTCGGTAAGAGCCCGGGTCCGCTGGACGCGCGGTGAATTCAACTGGAACGCCCCTTCCTGTGGTTGGCAAGAGCACTGAAGTCCCGATACCACTGCTCCACTTCATGCCCATTTTGTATGTTCTCCCGGATGCTGGCGTCGATCTGCTCATCCAGAGCCGCATAGCCAATGCCCAATCGCCTACTCAGTAGATAACAACCGATAACCGCATTAGCCAGATCAGACACACGTGGGTCCTCGTCGGCAACGGCTAGAGAGCGGTACACAGAGGCTACGCTTCCAAGCACCTCCGCCTTGAGCCAATCAATCGTCTTAACGCTACGCGCAATGTCGGTATCCCGCTGGTATCCCATTCCAATGCCTCCCCGCCTTCGTGTGGGAGGTCGCTGCCCAACTCGACAGCTGGCGATAGGGCGCGTGCCACGAGTGCGACCTCGATGCCGTTCGTTCTCGATGCCGGACACGAAATCCTGCCTTCAGCACAAGGCGGGCGGTATGTGCAAGAAAACTCTCTGGATCCCGAAGCTCCAAAGAGTTTTCCCATTCAGTGAACACCTAGGCCAACGGGCCCCGGCGCCTGTGCACTGCCGGACTGCGAGGCACTATCGCTCGCTAGTCGGCTGTATACGGGAGCAACGCAACGTGCCGGGCGCGTTTGATCGCCACGGTCACTTGGCGCTGGTGCTTCGCGCAATTGCCGGATATGCGGCGCGGCATTATCTTGGCTCTCTCCGAGATGTACCTGCGAAGCCTGGCAGTATCTTTGTAGTCGATGTGCTCGACCTTGTCCACGCAAAACGAGCAGACTCGCCTTCTGGACCTGCGTCCTCTTTCACGCCTCAATTCAGTATCCCCCCGTTAGGTGAGGCAATAGCGCGTGGTGCGCCGTCAAAACGGCTCGTCCAAATCGGCCTGGTCCCCGAACGTAGAGTCGCCATCGTTGGCTGGTTCCAGATCCGGTCCCGAAAGCGGCGGTTCCTCTATCGCCGGTACACGCACGCCGGTATCAGGCGCCCGATCTAGAAACTCCACCCTGTCGCCTACCACTTCCCATGCCCTCCGCCTCTGCCCATCGGCAGCCTGATAACTGCGGACCTGAAGGCGCCCTTCCACGGCAACCAGACGGCCCTTCTTCATATAGGTGCCTACCGTCTCTGCCTGTCGGCGCCAAACCACCACATCGATGAAGTCGGTCTCGCGTTCACCAGACTGACCGGCGAAAGGCCTGTCGACTGCGACAGTGAATTTGGCCACGCTCACGCCGTTTTGCGTCACGCGGAGCTCCGGGTCGTGGGTTAGGCGGCCCACCAGTACGATCCTGTTCATGACAACACCACCCTGCCTCAAATTTAGGCCCG
>CAYYHF010000194.1:0-5347 GCA_964471415.1 uncultured Clostridia bacterium
CTCGCGTGCGCCCCATCTGAACTCGCCAAGTACCGCAGCAGCTGCGCGGCGTTTGTCGTACGAGGGATCCTTGAGATCCCGGATCAGCGCGTCTACCGACTTCGTGTTGATCAGGCCAAGCACCTGAATCACCTGCACGAGCAAGTCGCGGTCAGTTGTAGTCAGGGCAGGCGCAATGACAGCGGTGGCGGGTTCGGCGTCGGGTCCCATCCGGATCAGGGTTTTCATTGCCTCTCCCTGTACTTGCGCGTCGCTGTCGCGAATCAATCGGCCTAGGTCCAGCGCCAGCACGGCGGCCTTGCTGTCCATCCAGCCTATCATTCTTGCAGCAGTAGACCGGACGATCGGGTCGGGGCTGCCGAGCGCTACCTTCAGCCCCCGGAGAGCAGTTCCAGCATTGCCCCGAAGTGCATCTCTAGTCCGTGTGGCAAGCTCGCCGTCAAGTTTGTTGACATCTGCGGCAACATCATGGAGGGCTGCAACTGTCATGAGCCCACTGATGGAGCCGAAATCCACCCTCCTGATCTCCTGCAGCATATTCTCGCGTACCCTCCCGAGGCTTGATAGCCGGCACACGTTCCTGAGCGTCTCGAGCCCCCGTGCACGCGTCGACTCACTTGGACTGGTCAGCATCACTGTGGCCTCGTGAAATGCTGAGGTGTTGTGTACATCCAGGATATTGTCAACTAGGCGCAGGCTGTCCCCGTCTGATGAGAAGCGCGGATCACACACGATATCGAGGAGAACACGAAGATGATCATCATCCAGATCATCGGTATGCATGGCTATCCTCACGACAGCCTGCTCAATGGCGGGCTTACTTCGATCGCTGAACCTATCGCGGTAGCTCGAATCGTAGTACCTTATCAGGCTGGGCACGGCCTGCCACGCTGCCGGCCCGAGTTCGCCGAAGTACTTAGCGCATGCCACCGCCGATTCTTCAATGAAATAGTCGTCGGGCCCACCCATAGGCAATCTGTTGAGCCTCTGCAAGAACCAAATCATGACTGCGGCTACGGACGAGGCATCGGGGCCAAGGCCCGCAATGGCTATTGCAGCGAATGCCTTCACGTTTGCCGGCTCAGCATCATCGATGAGGATTTCGGCTAAGCGATTCACTGTTCCCGGATCGGCGCATCCGATCTTGCCAATCGCCTCAAACGCCCACGGAGCGATTCTCACCGTCACCCATCTACCGTCAATGACAACCTTCCCCGTCCGACCCGACAGTTCCATCAGTGCGGGAACTGCCTCGCGCGCTTCAAACCCTATGCCTGCCAACACCTGGATGGCCGTCAGCACAAGCATGCCATCGTTGCTTACGAGAAGTTCTGCCAGCGCCGGAACAAGGTCATTAGTAAGCGCTTCGCGGCCGTGCGGCCCGATGGCCTTAAGCGTGTCAACTATGGTACTGACAAAGCCCACAGTGCTCTGTAGCGCTTCCTGGGCCTCCTCCGCGTAATAATGCTGGGGTTTGCTCCGAAGCGAGCAGATCGCCTTGTTTGCCAAGGCTGGAACTGCGACAGCCGCATCGGGCCCGATAGTACGTAGTTCCTCCAGGCAACTGAGCAAGGATTCCTCGTCCAGGCCGGCGCCTTCAATTCCGCGGGCCAGCACACGAGCTCTTAGTTCGGGACGGAAGCGAGCAACTGCGCCTGGAACAGCGCGCCTGATTCCGTAATTCGGAGAGTCGTATAGCTGCTCGATTTGAAGCACTAGCGGTTCGGCAGCTTGGCCCGCCTCGCGTGCCCAGTCGAGAATCGCCATCACGTTCTTTTCATAGCTGATCCTGGAGACGGTTGTGCCTCTGGGTACCTCTCCCGAGAGCGCGTTCCCCAGAACCTGTAGGCCTACAACTGACTCGTGATCGACGGCCATGAGAGCCATTGCTATCTGAATCCTCGTTGGAAGATCATGCTCTGGATTGTCTAGCAGGCTCACAAGTACGGGGGCTACGGGAGACGCAACGGCGCCAAGAGCCTTTACCGGATCCAATACCGCCAAGTTCCCGCTCTCGAGGGCCTTGGCTAGGTGCGACACCGAGGGCTCTCCTATGGCGACTATGGCGCCGAAGGCAGCAGACGAGACTTCTGCCACTGTATCATCAAGCCGTTCGATGAGCAGTGGCACTGCTGGAGCTGCAGTTCTACCCAAGCTGGCTATAGCGCGGGCTGCATCTCTTCTGGTCGTCCAGATACGGCTGTTGAGTTCAACCATCAGTTCGTCGATGGTCTTGGCAGATGATCCCACAACGGAGCTCAGCATTATCACTATGATCAACACTGGACACAGCCACATGGGCTGTTTGGTCAAGCGCGGGTCAGTCATATGTGTCCATTCCTCCTACCTCAGAGTACGAGTGAGACTATCTAGCATCGCCCCGCATAGGCACGAAACAGGGGTTCTTTCGGCTGCAATTCAACGCAGCGCAGCGAGTACTTCAAAGCCTGCTCCCACTGTGATTCCTGCATGGCTACGTGTGCAAGGGCGCCGGCAAGGATGATCTCGGAGTCCGGCGCCATTGTGTCGGCTCCGACAGCCTGCATGCCTGCTTGCAGCGCTTCATTGGCGCTCGGGTCGAATTCTATCGCCTTCTTGAGGTGCTCCTCCGCATGTCGTTGCAGTTTTCTATGCTCAGCCCCGGACATCCAGAAGTAGCTGGTGTTGTTAACATACCCCGGGTAACATGACGTGGAGTACCAGTGGCACATCTGCCCCAGTTCGAATCTGACCGTGTAGTTATCCGATCCGGCCAGCGCCAGAAGGTAGGCATTGATGGACTCATTCGCTACATGGGTGTTCGCGTACGGGTCATATTTATGAGCCAGCCTATCCAGAACCGGCGTATTCACGGCCTGCGTGAGTGCCCATTCGCCGTACAATCTGCCTATGAAGTACTGGGCGTAGGGATCATGTATGTCGTCGATTCCCCATTTCCGAAGGTACGTCTTGGGATTCTGGTCGCCCTTACCAACGCCGTCCAAAGGGCGCTTGACGGTCGCTGCGATGACGGTAGCCAGTCGAGCATGGCCTCCAGGCGGTCAGTAGCCAGCACGTACTGACGAGACGCAATGAGCCTATCGATATCGCGGAATCGGTTCTGGGGCGCCGACTCAGGCACCAGCTTGATATCGAGTTGCTGGAGTCCGCCGCTGGCTACGGCCACGGTGCTGAATGTGGCGTAACCCCCAGCATTCACAGTGATAGGCCTCGTGCCTGGCTGCAGATTCTGAAGTACGCACTGCCCGTCGCTGTTTGTGATGGCGTCTTTGCTGCCTGACACTACTCGAGCACCAGCGACTGGGTTGCCGGTAAGGGCATCAGTTATGGTTCCCGCCAGTACGGCAACCCGAACCGGTTGATCGCATCCCGCTGCCAACACTGCCACCGTCAGACACGCGAGAGCGAGAATAGGCATCCAGGTAGGGTGTTTGCGCATCACGTTTCCCCCGCTCATCTGAAAGCGCCTCGTGGGGCAGACGATGCCCATACGACAGCTAGTTTGCCATCCGCGCCAACTGCATCCAGGCTTCGATACCGAAGGTGTCGGTTCCCTTGCGCTCGGGTAGTTGACGGCATTCGCTGACGTAACCGCGGACCAGCCTATGCGAGTCTCGCTCAGCTCTCCCGCGGATTCGGCTCAGCACCTAGCCATAGACTGTGGATCCAGAACTGAACATGGCGGCGACGACCAACACTGGCGCAGCTGCGAAGAGCAGCCTCGCTCTGCGGACCGATGCCTTGGCGGTCAAGGGTTCTTCTCACTTAATGTCATTCGCCGTCCGGACCTTCTACTCCTCCGCTAAATCCATAGAAGGGGAGGCTGTTGCAGGCCTACCGACTTATGACTGATGTTGTTTTGTTGGCGAGTCTGGGAGCGGTCAACGTGTTTGTAGCTGCGGGCGCTGACGTGAATGCGTTGATAGCGGCACAGGCTAACGCGAATGCGAGAGATCCTGACGGCTCAACCCCGCTCATGTATGCAGCAGAGCGGAGTAGGGAGCCAGAGGTCATCATGATCCTGCTGAGTGCCGGGGCTGACGGCAAACTCACATCGGCGGAAGGGCTTACAGCATTTGGATACGCCAGGAGCAATGTGTGGGTCGAAGGCACTGAAGCGTATCGGCTGCCGAACGAGGCTCGCTTTGACGATGAATAGGACCTACGGCACATCATCCGGATGCCACCTTCTGAGCTGCTGGAGCTCGGCCTTGAGTTCGTCGCGTTGCTTCAGGCGAGGGGTTCTGCATCAGGGTGCCGGCATCGATCCAGCCCCCCCTCCGACTTCTCCGACTGAGCCCTATCGCTTGTCTCCTGTTGCTGCGTGAACGTTGCAGGCAACCCGGAGATGAACCTCATGCCTCTGATTCGCAATGGGGTCAAGCTTGTCTTTGGTCGCTGCAACACTGGTTCGCTACTCGGACTTGCTAATCGAGACATAGTCCCGTTTCTGCGTAGTTTTTGCGAGAGGAGGGGGTTGTGGAAGTGCGAATTCCAAAGTGGGTTTTAGCCCTGGGCGTTGTTGTGATTGTGGCGTTGGCAAGCGCAGTAGCCGTCCAGAGGTCGGTTTCCGCATCTGCACAGCCAAAGACGATCGATGCGGAGAGGCTTGTTATTCGGGATTCTGAAGGGAGAGCACGTATCGAGCTGGCTGTCGAGGATGGTGAACCCGTGATCCGGCTGATAGACGAGTATGGGAACCCCGTCTTCGACCTGCTTGCCGTCCCTGGCCCGGAAGGGTTTCGCTTTCGTACATACTCGGGAGGAAGCATGGGCAATTGGGATCCCGTGGACATCATGACCATGGATCACCATATTCCGGAGAGTGCGGAACTGAGCGTGCTGGACATGAATGCGTGGCTAAACACCGATGCATACGGCCTGACAGACAAGCTCATCAGGCGGAGTTTCCGCGCTGAGCTTGTCCGGATCCCGCAGGACGAGGAGGGGTATTCCTCGTATGGAATCCGTGCTGTGGTTGACACCAAGACTCAACCAACGTGGAATACTTACCTTGGCGCCGGGCGCTTTTCGGTGTCTGACAGAGAGCTAAGGGTAGCATATGAGGAGGCCGCTGAAGCGCTGTTCTCCGAGATAGCCGACTTCCTGTGGATATGGCATGAGAATGTTGAAATAGCGTTCCATATCAATGGCAGTTACGTGGGCACGTGGAAGAATGGTGTCATGAAGCTCGTGGGTGATCGATGAACGGGTACGAGAGATGTGTGTCGGGCACCAGATATCCAGGCGAGGCGCCCGACACACATGATGGCTACCACCACCAGTCACCCTCTTCATTGAACCTCCCACGACTGAAGTCGCGGGATTCCTGCTTCATCGACCGTTG
>CAYYHF010000195.1:0-5297 GCA_964471415.1 uncultured Clostridia bacterium
AACCATTGCCGCGATTTGCGATACATAGAGACAAAAGCGCCGTGAAAACCGACGAATTCTAAAGGCCAGCTAAACCCGCTTTTTGCAGCAACTTGCCAGCTTACAGCCGTATACATCTGTAGTGGGCGGTCGCGGACGGAGTCAGCGCGGACGAGGTGATGAGCCATCGCACCCTGACCGTATCTCTTTCCCCTCCGCGCGCCCGCCGGATCCGATCTCGGCTCCGAACGCAAGCATGTCGGCGGCTTCCTGGGTCGCAGAACCCAGGGTTGGCGCGAAGGCTGGGTCGTGGAGTACAGGTTAGCGGCGACCAACGCCGCCCGCGACACACACCAAGTTCCTCCCATACCCGAGCCACAGCTACAAGGCTCGGGCCGCAGCGGCGCGATGGGAGAAGGAAAGGAAGGCTATGCCGCGGCATAGCCAACCTTCTCCATTTTCATCCGCGTGACTGCCGGGTGGGGTTGTCGCCAAGAGATACACGTTGATGCGATTTGACGCTCCCTCCCTGTTGCGCTGGCGGCCCGCGTGCCCGCCCGATGCGACTTCGGCCCCAAAAACGAGCCTTTCGCCTACACTTTTTCCTCGCCAGGCGGTCACGGGAGGTCGCGAGTGCCCGAACCTCGTTTTGCCTACAGACGGCGCCCACTCCTGTTACGAACATCAACAGCGGCGCTCACGCGAGGAAGTCTCCTCGGCGTCCATGTACTGGGGCCAGAGGCTTTGAGGAGAGTAGTCATATCAATGACCACTATTTGAAGGGTTTCTAGCGCGCGTCTCGAATCAAGCGTGTGTTCGCAGTATTGTGTGGAGGTTGGTCGTATTGCACCATGGTTTCGACTCTCTCGGTTCGTGCCGCAGCTTCGATTGGAGCACAAACGGCATCACTCTCACTACATCGTCTTCCCGAGTCGACATCGAGGCATTGTCAGAAAGCGTAATCCGCGTCAGGATGATCCCACTGGACCAAAATGGCCCCAGACTGCCTCGATCATTCTCCGTTGTCGACCCCAAGTGGCCCCAGCCCGCCGTGACGCAAGAAGACAATCCCGATTGCGCGCGGCTGTCAACACGCGGCATCACTGTGGAGGTGCACAAGCATCCTCTTCGGGTGTCGTTCCTCCGTCCCGATGGCACACAGATCGCAGCCGACAGTTCCGCCCGAGGCATGGGCTGGACTGAGCGCGGCGCCGGGTGCTACAAGACGTTCGCGCCCGGCGACCATTTCTATGGTTTCGGAGAGCGCACGGGCTTTCTGGACAAACAGGGAAGCGCAATGACACTTTGGAACACCGATGCGAACCCGCACACTCCCGGGACTGATTCGCTCTATGTGTCCATTCCCTTTTTCATCGCGTTCTCGGGCGAGTCGGCATACGGCGTATACATGGACACTGCAGCCCGGTCAACGTTCAATATGGGGAAGCCCGAGTCCATGCCGTGGACTTCCGACTTCGAACTGCCCCCTCTGGCGTATCCCGAGACGAGCCCCGGGGAGTACTGGTTCGGCACAGAGGGCGGGCGCCTCGATTACTATTTCTTCGCGGGCCCGGGAATCCCCGATGTGGTGCGCGCGTATTCGGACCTGACCGGTCGCATGCAGTTGCCGCCTCTGTGGGCTTTGGGCTACCACCAATGCCGCTTCAGTTACTGTCCTGAAAGCCAGGTCCTCGAAGTTGCTCAGGCAATGCGGAAGGCCGACATACCATGCGATGCCATCTACCTCGACATAGACTACATGGACGGCTTCAGGGTATTCACGTTACGCCCAAGGTACTTTCCCGACCCGGCCAGACTCATATCCACGCTCCGCAAAGACGGCTTCAAGGTAGTTACCATCGTGGATCCGGGCATCAAAACCGATACTGCGTATCGAGTGTACCGACAGGGCCGACGCAAGCGAGTGTTCATCAAGCGACCGGACGGCAAGGTGTACAAAGGCCGCGTCTGGCCGGGAATCGTCGCGTATCCCGACTTCACCAAGCCTGAAAGCCGGACATGGTGGGCCGACAACCATGCGGTCCTGTTCAATGCGGGCGTACGTGGGATATGGAATGACATGAACGAGCCGTCCAACTTCGCCACCGACACAGGAACGCTTGACGAAACCGCGATTCACGGCGAGCCCGGCGAGGAAGCGGAGCATGCCTACGTGCATAACGCCTACGGCAATCTGATGAGCCAGGCCACCTCAGAGGCGTTCGCGCGATTGCTGCCCGGAACGCGCCCCTTCGTGATCAGCCGCGCAGGCTGCGGCGGTATTCAGCGCAACGCCTGCGTGTGGACGGGCGACAACTCCAGTTGGTGGGAGCACCTGCTAATGGCGATACCCATGTGCTGCAACATGAGCCTTTCCGGCGTTTCATTCGTCGGCGCCGATGTGGGCGGATTCTTAGGCAACGCCCACCCCGAACTGGTGACGAGATGGACCCAGTTCGGCGCGTTTGCGCCGCTGTTTAGAAACCACAGCATGATCAGATCGACCCCACAGGAGCCATACGCGCTGGGAGAGCCGTACACGTCCATATGCCGGGAGTATATCAAGCTCCGCTACCGCCTGCTGCCCTACCTGTACACCTTGATGCGCCAGTGCTCGCAGGATGGGACCCCTGTGATGCGCCCAATGGTGTACGACTTCCCGGACGACCCGGCCGTGCACACCATGTACGACCAGTTCATGCTGGGGCCGGATATCATGGTAGCCCCTGTCTACATGCAAGGCGCAGTCAACAGAGCGGTCTACTTCCCGAGGGGACGATGGGCAGGCCTGACCAACAGACAGATCGTGGAAAGCGCGGGTGAACACCGCCTCATTCCGTGTCCGCTAAACGAGATCCCCGTCTACCTCCGAGAAGGCGCCATACTGCCGCAAGGTCGGGAAATGGACTACGTAGGCCAGCGTGAACAGGCCATAGAGTCCATCGACATCTTCCCGTCCTCGACCGTCCCTGAGCGCACGTTCTCGCTGTACGTGGATGACGGAGAAACCCTGGACTACAAGGACGGCAAGTTCGGCTTCATCGACATATCCTGTGACGCGCGCCGTTCCGGCCGACTCGCAGTCACCATTACCTCACGCGATGAATCCTACCCGTGCGTGATGGATGTGGGAGTCGTGCACCTACTAGGCGTTCCCGCCGCGCCCAGAAGCGTCGAACTGGACGGCAGAGCGCTGCCGAGCGCCATGACCGCGGAGAAGCTGGAATGTCGAGGCGGACCGAAAAGCCAGACCGTGCAGGGCTTTTTCTACGACCCAGCGCTGGGAAGGCTAACGCTAGGACTACACGTGCCGTCCAAGCATGCCGAGGTAGTCGTGACGTTCTAGCGCGTATCGCCCGGATGCCGTAAGCCAAGGCCGGAATGGGACGGGACAGAGCACACCAACCAGACCCGTCCTGCTCCGGCCCAACCCGGCGATCATCCGTTCCTCTTGAGCTTGCCTGTTCTCATAGCGTATCGTTCGCCGGCCGAGAAAATCGCAAACCCCACGGGAATCAGTACCAGTCCCAGCGCGAGCAGCATTAGCAAATCGGGGGCGAGTTGCTTGACGCCGGCCCCTTCCAGCAATGCCGCCCTGGCGGCCCGCAGCGTGTAGGTGGCCGGCGAGATGCGCGAGAGCGGCCTCACCCATGCGGGCAGTACCGATACATCATAGTAGACTCCCGACACCAGCAACACAACTGCCTGAAAGATGTGGGTAGCCGGCGATCCCTTTTCCGGCGAAATCAGCGGCAGCACGGCCGCAGCCAACCCCATGCCTATGAATGCCAGGCTCGACGCAGCCAGAGTCAGCAAGGCGGCCCAGAGATCGGCGCCTGCGAGCGATATCTGAAACGCCGCGGTGACTGCGGCGAGGCAGACGGCTGTTCGCACGAAGCCGTAGAGAATCCCCCACATGCATACGCCGAACATGTAGACTCCCCTGGGCTGAGGGGCCATGAACGAATACTCAATCGTGCCCTCCCACCGTTCCCATGCCACCGACTCGGCGACCTCATGAAACAGAGCGGACAGAAACCCCCAGAGCAGCGCGCCTGCCACCAAAAAGAGCACACGGTCGTTCATAGTCTCCTTGGGACCATTCACACCGATGAACCCTATAGTCAGAACGTTCACTACCTCATACACAATGAACACCAGCTCCCACCCGGCATCACGCCTGACCAGGTTGAAGTTGCGCTGTACCAAAGCGTAGCTGGACTTGATCCTGTCGACCAGAGATTGGCTTTCCGCCTTGCTTACTTCACTCATCTTGCTCACCTTACCTACTATGCTCGCCTTACTCACCGTGCTCCCTTATCCAGTCCTCGAGATTACTGTCTGTGAGCCTGAAGAAAGCCGCCTCCAGCGTAGGGATATCCCCATTACCGCCTCCGAAACCGGCTTTCAAGTTCTCGGGAGTATCCATGGCCACGAACTCGCCGTTATTGATCACAGCTATCCGATCGCATAGCCTCTCCGCCTCCTGCATGTCGTGGGTGGTCAGAATCACCGTGGTGTCATGGGTCCTTCGGACCTCCAGCACGAAGTCTTGCACCTCTCGCTTGGACACTGGGTCCAGCCCTGTAGTAGGCTCGTCGAGCAGCAGCGCCACAGGCGCAGTCATCAGCGCACGGGCCACGGCCACTTTCTGCTGCATACCCCGAGAGAGGTTCTCAAGCGGCACAGTAGCCTTCTTGTGCGGAAATCCAAGCCTCTCTAGAATCTCCTCGGCCCGCCGCTTGCCCTCGCGGGCATCCAGACCATAGAGCCGAGCCGCGTACTCCAGGTTTTCCAGAGCCGACAGTCTCTTAAAGAACGATGCCTCCACCGATACCCTGTTGATACATCGCCGCACCGCGAGCCGATCCGACACCACATCCCGCCCGAACACGCTAACCGTACCGGAATCGGGGGTGAGCAAAGTGGCGATCAGCCTGACCAAGGTAGACTTGCCCGATCCGTTAGGCCCCAAGATGCCGAATATCTCGCCCTTTGCCACCTCGAACGAAACATCCTTCACGGCATCGACCCGAACGCGCCTGGGAGCCAGACAATCGAGAATCCGCAGACCATGGGCCCTTCCTCCGCTGCGCCCCGCATGGTCGCCTTCGTCAGCAGGTTCTCGAAAAGACTTGCTCGCATGGATACACTCGATTGCTGCACTCACAACAAGACCCCCTGTTCATTCCGGATCGACCGGGAGAATCCGTCCCGCGTGCCCGACATCGCCTGGTCGGAGCCGCACAGCCTGCGCTGCGCTTGCCGGCGAACGCTGCCCGCGGCCGCGAGCCACGATCAAATGGCCCATCTCAGCC
>CAYYHF010000196.1:0-5290 GCA_964471415.1 uncultured Clostridia bacterium
CTCATTCTGTTGGTGTTGGCGCTTGTTTTCATGATTTGTTTCGACAAGGTTTTCGGCTTGGATACTATCCAAGACAAGATGATCTGAGAAGGGTATCGTCATGGGGCAACCCACCACAGCAGTGTCGCGCAAGCCGACATGGCTCTACATATACTGTGGGATCGTGCTCTTTTTCCTGATTACGCCGGTTCTGATAGTCATTCCGATGTCGTTTAGCGGAGCGCGGTACCTTGAGTTTCCTCCGTCCAGTCTATCGCTTCGGTGGTACCGTCAGTTCTTCTCCAGCCCGGAATGGCTGCACGCTACCTGGAACAGCCTGAGGATTGCGCTCGGCACGACAGTGGTCTCTGTGGCGATGGGCTTTCTGGCTGCGCTGGGCATATCGCAGAGCCGCTCGAGGCGAGTCAGGTTGCTCAGGGTGGGGCTGACGATGCCCATGATGATACCAACCATCATCATCGCCGTAGCAGTCTACCTGGTCTATGCCAAGTGGCGGCTGACAGGAACCTACGCCGGCTTGGTCATTGCCCACAGTTGCCTGGCGCTGCCCTACGTAGTAGTGGTCATTTCATCAGCCTTATCCGGGATCGACTCTCGGCTGTACGATGCAGCGCGGAGTCTGGGAGCGGGGCATTTCACTGCTGTACGACTTGTGGTGATGCCGCTGATGAAGCCTGCCATTCTCAGCAGTATGCTGTTTGCGTTCATGACTTCGTTCGATGAAGTGACTGTATCTTTGTTCATATCCAGGCCTGAAACAACGACTCTGCCGAAGATGATGTTTGACCATCTGAGGTTCGAGATCCATCCAGTCATCGCCGCGATATCGTCTATGCTAATCGCGCTGACACTGGCTGCCCTGACGCTCAACGCGCTCAGCCAGAATAGATCAGCCCGCATGGTGGGCAGGCAGTAGATGTAGGGAGTGGTATCACATGGGTATTGCACGTGCTCGAGAACAAGCTAGGGAGGATCAAGGCTTCCTCCGAGGGAGCGTGCTAAGGGATGCATTGCAGGAGCAACTCGCCGGCGTTCGCCCGGCAGTGAGAGAAGTCGCCAGAGGCATCGTGTCGCAGGGCATCCGTAAACTGTATTTGGTAGGTAGCGGGGGATCTTTAGCAGTTGCGCTTCCTGTGGAGATGATGGCAGAGCGCTACCTTGGCGAATACGAAGTCAAGAGCTATGACGGAGAAGACTTCATGATTCGCCGGCCCGAGCGCGTTTCCAGCGACACCGCGGTGCTTGGAATATCATACACCGGCACGACTGAGGAGATAGTGTCGGGAATTGAGTGGGCCAACAAACGCGGGGCCCATACCATTGGGATTGTAGGTTTTGAGGACACTCCGATGCAGGACGCGGTGAAGGCCGGTTTGGTGTTTGACTCGCGGGTAGTGAACATCAGCAAGATGCTGCTGCTCTATCTTCTCCTCGGGGAGCTCATGGAAGCCAAAAGCCCTGAGATGGCCCAAAGGCTTACGAAGAGCCTGGAGAGAATGCCCGAGAGACTTCACGGGGTGAAGAATGAGGCCATACAGAGGTTTGCCGATGCAGGGCGCTTCCTAGACAGCGAGGATGCGTTCTGCTATGTAGTGGGCGCCGGCTTGACCTACGGAGTGGCGTATAACTTCGCGTTGTGCAATCTGCTGGAGATGCTCTGGATGGACGGCGCTTTGATACACGCCGGGGAGTTTCGCCACGGGCCTTTGGAGATCGTGACGGAGGACAGGAACTTCGTCCTGTTTAAGGGGGAGGAACCATCGCGGACGGTGGTCGGGAGGGCGCAGGACTTCATATCAAGATACTGCCAAAACGTCGCCGTGCTGGACATGTATGACTTCGTGGACGATGAACCGTGGCTGTCTCCCTTCTACCTTCACGTGTTGGCGTACGCGTTTGCCTACAATGTTGCCATAAGACGAGCCCATTCTCTGGAAACAAGGAGATACTACGGCGGCAAGGTGGAATACCCCGGGCAAGGAACGGAGAAGGAGATCATGGTCTGATGATGCATTTGCTCTCTATGGGAGGAATAGTTGTCGAGGTAATGAGGCCTGAGCCGGATCTGCCTCTGGGCGAGACGCACCAGTTCGTCGGGCCTTTCCCAAGCGGCGCCGCGTGCATTACGGTGAGCGCGGCCGCAAGGCTTGGTTGGCGGTGCGCATTCGTGGGTACGGTTGGAGACGATGACTTCGGCCGGGTCATCCTGAGTAGATTCAGGCAGGACGGGGTGAACGTGTCGGGCATAGCGCAGGACGTTGACAAGACTACCGGGGTTGCGTTCGTCGCCTATCGCTCCGATGGCTCAAGGCATTTCATCTATCACTGCCGGGATGCTGCGGCTGGAAGCGTGAGCATGTCCCAGTTTCGCTTTGAAGAGTGGGGGCCGATCGACTGGGTGCACATCGGCGGATCCACTCTCACATTGGACTCGGAATGGAGAAACGCGTGTGATTCCGCTGCCCGGACAGTAGTTGACGCTGGCGGAAGGCTTTCATTTGACCCGAACCTCCGAATCGAGCTGATGGACCTGGATCACGCACGGGAGCTCTGCTTCCCGTATATCCGCCGCTCATCGCTGTTCGCTCCGAGCGAGTCGGAGATCACAGCGCTGTTTCGGGAGGACGTGGACACCAGCATCGACAGAGCGCTTGAAATGGGATCCCAGTTGGTCGCAGTCAAGAGAGGCGAAAAGGGATGCATAATCGCTTCGGAGCACAGCCGCTGCGTGGTCCCTGGTTTCGCTGTTGGGTGTAAGGATCCCACAGGGGCAGGCGATACGTTCGATGCCGCAGCGATGTTCGCATTCACGCTGGGCCTGGATAACGAGAGCATCGGCGTGTTTGCCAACGCCGCGGCCGCCATGTCCACTCTGAAGCTGGGGCCGATGGAGGGCTGCCCAACGCGGGATGAGGTCGGAGACTTTCTCATCAGCCGTGGGCGAGCAGACATATGGAACAAGATAAGCAAACACTAGACAGGATAGCGTGTGTCGGGGACAACTGCATTGATGTCTACGTCAACCGCGGCCTCGAGTTCGTGGGCGGCAATGCGGTGAATGTCGCAGTCAACTTGCGCAAGATGGGCTGGTCCACAAGCTACTACGGACCGCTGGGACAGGATGAGGCGGGGCGGCGGATTCTGAACGCCCTGTCGGCCCGGGGCGTGGACACGAGTCGGTGCAGAATGCTTGCAGGCAGGACTGCGGTCAGCCGCTGTAGGCTGGAAGACGATGGGGACATTCAGTTTGTGGGCTATCATGAAGGAGTGATCGGAAGTCCCTGGATCGATGAGGATGCCTCGCTCTGGTTGGAGCAGTTCAGACTGGTGCACTCCTCTGTCTACAGCGGAACGCTGGGTTTACTGGAAGGACTGGCCGATCCTGTCGTGTCGTTCGACTTCTCAACGCGCTTGGACTTGTCCATCCATGAGGCCTTTCTGGGCGGGCTGGATCTGGTGTTTCTTTCAGGATCTCGATGGGATGAGCGCGGCATATGCAGAATGTTGTATGACCTCAGCGGCGCGACCGATGGGGTCTGCGTGGTCACTGCCGGCAAGAGGGGAGCGTATGCGCAGCGCGAGGGCAGCATACTGCATCAGAAAGCCACGCCGGCCAGCCGGGTGACAGACACGATGGGCGCAGGCGATGCCTTCATTGCCGGATGCATAGACGCTTTTCTGAAAGGCCGCGGCCTATCGGAGATGCTTCAGGCCGGGGCGAGGATGGGCGCCGAGACCTGCGCCTTCATGGGCGGTTTCAAGCAAGAGGGAGCAGCGTACGGGGAGGACGTGTGATGAGTAGCCAAAGCAGATATGCGGTGATGACTTATGTTTTTGCCAAGTTCTCGCTGAAGTTCGCGATTGAGGCGATCGCCGACAGTGGCTGGCGTTATGTGGAGCTGTGGGGCGGTTACCCTCACCTAGCTGTGGACCATGTGGATGCCGACTATGTCCGGCGTCAGATCAAGCCCATGATTGCCCACAGCGGTCTGGAAGTCACCATGTATACCCCGGAGCAACTGATGTACCCCGTGGCGATCTCGTCATCCGACAGGAGAATAAGGGAATACAGCATAGACTATTTCCGGCGGTCCGCCGATATCGCCGCAGCGCTCGGATCTGGGCGTATGCTGCTCACTTCGGGTTCGTCACTGCTTGACGACGATGTGGAAACATCAATGTCGCACTGTCTGCAGAGCATGGAGATCATCTGTGAACACGCCAGAGACCTGGGCGTCACGGTGGTCTTGGAGCCCTTGGCTCCTGCCGAGTCGAGGCTCGTCAACTCCCTGCCTACTCTGGAACGGGCGTATGAGGCGCTGCAGCATCTGGATGTGGAGGTGATGGCGGACTTGGTCCCTCTGGATCTGCGGGGCGAGTCTCTGTCCGCCTACTTTGGGGTGTTCGGCAGTCGACTCTCCACGGTCCACTTCATCGATGGAGACGGGACAAGCCCGAGGCACCTCATACCCGGCCAAGGCCGGATTGACCTGCGCAACGCGGCAGAAGCATGCAAGGCTGCGGGGTTTTTGGGCGTGGTGTCGTTGGAACTGGGCGCCGCCTATCACGATGATCCTGTGCCGGCGGTGAATCAGGCGATCAAGTATGTTGAAGATCTGTTTGGCACTTGCGCCGATAAATAGGCACGGCGGTCGAATCTAGTGGTATGATTGGGATGATCGTATGGCGCGCGTGGGAGTTAGCACCATGTTGTGGACTTGGCCTTTTCGGAATGCGGACGGGGATCTGTTCGATCTGATAAGGCAGATAGGCTTCTCCGATGTGGAGATCATAGTGACTGATCCGGCTGAGCTTGATGCGGCGCATCTTGCGCGCTGTGTCGTGGACAGCGGACTGAGGCCCATTGTGGGTATGGAGATCGGCCCCGAGAAGGACTTGGCCAGCGAGTCTCAGGACATTCGAGAGGCCGGCGTAGCGTATGTCGTAGACTGCATGGAGATTGCCTCAAGGCTCGGCGCTGAGCTGGTGGTAGGCCCGCTACACTCTGCGGAAGGGCGCACTTGGGTGATGACGCGGGCTGATCGCGCCGCGACCATGGATCGTTCGGTCCGGAGCCTTCGGCGTCTGGCGGATGAGGCCGAGAGGCGTGGGGTTCTTCTGGCTCTTGAGCCGCTGAATCGATTCGGCAACAACCTGGTCAACACAACGGCGCAAGCGCTCCAACTGGTGGAAGCCGTGGATTCGCCTGCTCTGGGAATGCTGCTCGACACCTTTCACATGAACATAGAGGAGACGGACATTCGCGAAGCCATACGTGCTGCAGGAGACA
>CAYYHF010000197.1:0-5279 GCA_964471415.1 uncultured Clostridia bacterium
CGACACATAGAGACAAAAGCGCCGCGAAAACCGACGAATCCTAAAGGCCAGCTAAACCCGGCTTTCGCATCAACCCGCCAGCTTACAGCCGTATACATCCGTAGCGGGCAGTCGCTGACGAAGCCAACGCGGACGAGCCATCGCATCCTACCCATATCTCTTTCCCCTCCGCGCCCCTGCTCTACCCGATATCGGCCCCAAAAACGAGCGTTTCGCCGATGGCGTGTTGACATCCCCGTCCGACAAGGCTATGATGGGGTTAATCTAAAATGGCATGTAGCTATGAAGAGGACGAGTAGGCTGAAACGAGCTCATAGAGACGGCGGGCATCACGGTGTAAGCGCGCCGGCGCATCGGCAGCCGAATACCACCTCTGAGCTTCCGGTTGAAACGCAAGCGGGTCCGGCAGGTTCCTGGGCGCCGGATTCGCGAGCAGCGAATCCGCGGACGTGAGGATCCCGGGTACGGGCTGCGGGTTGGGCGGAGTAAGCCGGCACGGTTGGCCTCCGTTAGAGGGCTCTACGAGAGGGCGTCTGCGGTATCTGGTGTTCTGTATCCGAGTATTGGGTCAGATATCCGGCGCCAAACCGGGTGGAATCGCGGGTTGACCCCGTCCCGATGCATATGCACGAGGCGGGGTTTTCGTTTGCCCGCTGCAGCGGAGCGCGGTCCGTGTCTGCAGCGCAGCCCAGTCTGCGGATACAGCGCGGTCTAGAGGTAAGGGGGATGTGTCATATGGAGAGTATATGTGTATCGCTTCCCGATGGATCAGTAGTGGAGGTGCCTCGCGGGACGACTATCGGGGCGCTGGCTGCTCAGTTGAGCCCGCGGCTGGCGGCTCGGGCTATTGTGGGGCTGGTGGACGGGACGGCCCGCGACCTGTCCCACCAGATCGCTGCCGATGCCGCCGTTACCATCGCTGACGAGACTTCCCCCGAGGGGCTCGACGCCATGCGTCACACGGCGGCCCACGTCATGGCCCAGGCAGTGCTGCGGGTGTTTCCGGGTACGAAGCTTGCCATAGGTCCGACTATCGCAAATGGGTTCTACTATGATTTCGACAAGGAAGGCTCCTTTACCCCTGACGACCTCGAACTCATAGAGGCAGAGATGCACAAGATAGTCCGGGAGAACTTGCCTGTGGTGCGCGAAGAGATTCCGGTGGCCGAGGCGCTCAAGCGTCTTTCCAACGAGGGAGAAGTCTACAAGACTGAACTCGTGGAGGAACTCGCAGTGCAGGGCGAACAGACTGTGAGCCTGTACAGGCAAGGCGAGTTCTACGACCTGTGCCGCGGACCGCACCTGCCTCGCACGGGGATGCTTCGAGCTTTCAAGCTACTGAACGTGGCTGGGGCCTACTGGCGAGGCGACGAGGCGAGGCCCATGCTGTCCCGAATATACGGCACTGCGTTTGCAAGCAAGAGCCAGTTGGACGACTACATGAGGCTTCAGGAGGAGGCCGCGCGGCGCGATCACCGCAAACTTGGCAAGGAGCTCGATTTGTTTAGTGTGCACGAGGAGGCTGGAGCGGGGCTGATCTTCTACCACCCCAAGGGCTCGGCGCTCAGGTCCGCCATCGAGGATTTCTGGCGCCGCGAGCACGCGCGCCGCGGGTACGAGTACGTGATCACTCCGCACATCGCAGAGTCTACCCTGTGGAGCGTATCCGGGCACAACGAATACTACAGGGAGAACATGTATTTCCTCTCCATCGACGAGAAGGAGTACATTCTCAAGCCCATGAACTGCCCGGGACACATCCTGATCTACAAGACCAGGTCTCACAGCTATCGCGAGATGCCTGTGCGCTACTGCGAGCTGGGCACTGTGTACAGATACGAGCGGTCTGGGGTGCTTCACGGACTGCTGCGCGTGCGCGGGTTCACGCAGGACGATGCGCACCTGTTCTGCACTCCCGAGCAGCTCAAGGACGAGATCACCGGGGTCATAGATTTCGCCGTATACATGCTGAAAAGCTTCGGGTTTGATGAATACGAGATCTTCCTGTCGACTAGGCCGGAGAAATCGGTGGGATCCGACGAGAACTGGGAGCGAGCTACGTCTGCGCTGCGAGAGGCGCTGGAAAGCCGGGGGCTGGCCTACTCGGTCGACCCGGGGGAGGGCGTCTTCTACGGACCCAAGATCGACATCAAGCTCAAGGACGCTCTGGGTAGACTTTGGCAGGGACCCACTATTCAGGTGGACTTCAACCTGCCCGAGAGGTTCGACGTTACCTACATCGGGGAGGACGGCGAGAAGCACAGGGCAATAATGATCCACCGAGTGGTGCTCGGCAGCATGGAGCGGTTCACCGGGTGTCTGATTGAACAGTACGCCGGGGCCTTCCCGGTATGGATCGCGCCGGTTCAGGTTAAGGTGCTTTCCATCGGAGAGAAGCACGTAGACTATGCTAGGAAGGTCGCCGCTGATCTGGCGTCTCGAGGTTTCCGAGTCGAGATGGACCTACGGGACGAGAAGATCGGTTACAAGATCCGCGAGGCTCAGCTGGAAAAGGTGCCTTATATGCTGATCGTGGGCGAGAGAGAGGCGAAGGCGGGCGCAGTATCAGTGAGGGCTCGTAGGAGCGGCGATCTGGGATCCATGAGTCTTGGACAATTCCGAGACAGGCTGGAGTCGGATGTCGAATCGCGCTCGTGCGCCGATGTTTGACGGACCTTGCAGGACTGTGCTATACTCTGTGTTGCAAAATCAGAACACTTGTTGAAGCAGAAGCCATCCGCTTCTCACCGTCCGGCGTTGCGCCAAGCGCTTCAGCCAGGCCGGTTATGCTGACTGACCCGAGGTCCGCTGGTCTCGACCGGATGCCGGATCTAGGTCGATCTGTTATGTTGGGCGGGTGGATCACCCGCCCTTCTTTATTGGAGCATATTCTGTGTTCAGCAGTGTCCACAAAAATGTTGGGGGTGACAGGCTATCAGTAGGGAGCTTTTCGTCAACGAGGAGATCAGAGCCAGGGACGTCCGCGTTGTGGACGATAAAGGCGAGCAACTGGGCATAATGCCCTTGAGGGAAGCCCTTCGTGCAGCAGCGGAGAGAAACCTGGACCTCGTCGAGGTTGCACCTACAGCGCGACCGCCCGTGTGCCGCATAATGGACTTCGGAAGGTACAAGTACGAGCAGAACAAGCGAGAGCGCGAAGCCAGAAAGAAACAGCATATCGTCAGTATCAAGGAAGTCCGGATGACGCCCAAGATAGAAGATCACGACTATGACGTGAAGGTCAAGAACGCAGACAAGTTCCTGCGTGAGGGCGATAAGGTCAAAGTGAGTGTGAGATTTCGCGGGCGGGAGATAGTCCACGCTGATATCGCGCAGAGGCTCCTAAGAGAGATGGCCTCAACCCTATCAGAAGTGAGCATCATGGAGCGCGAGCCGAGGGTCGAGGGCAGGCACATGATCATGATCCTCGCCCCGAGGCAGGAGTAGCTCGGTTCCATGCTCCGATCGAGTCGGATTGAGTTGGTTGAAGGGGGCAATCGGAATGCCTAAGATGAAAACGCACAGAGCGTCCGCGAAGAGATTTCGCGTGACAGGCTCGGGTCTGATTATCAAGAACAAGGCCGGCCGTAGGCATGATCTGGGAAAGAAGACGTCAAAGCGCAAGAGGAACATGAGGAAGGCGGATGTCGTTGCAAAAGCCGATGCCAAGGTGGTCCGCCAGTTGATTCCCTACAAGTAGCGCAAGGATCTAGCATGATGACGGCCGGAGGGAGCTGAACAGCAATGGCAAGGGTGAAGAGCGGTACCACTACCAGGCGCAGGCATAGAAAGACTCTCAAGCTCGCGAAGGGCTATACCGGGGTAAACAGGATTTCGTGGAAGCGCGCCAATCAGGCGGTCATGCATGCCATGGACTACTCCTACATGCATCGAAGGACCAAGAAGCGCGATTTCAGGAAGCTTTGGATCGCGCGGATCAATGCCGCGGCGCGCACCAACGGGACTTCCTATAGCAGACTGATCTCTGGTCTGAAGAAGGCTGGTGTTGAGATCAACCGCAAGATGCTGGCCGACATCGCCGTGCGCGATGCTGCCGCTTTCGAGCAGCTTGTGGCGGTGGCCATGGAGCAGGAAGCGCATTGAGTTGCAGGTAGTAACCAGTGTAAGAAACCCCGCAGTTCGAGCGTACAGGGAGTGCGTGAACCGGGGAGCTTTGGGCTTGGCGCCGCTGGAAGGGTTTCGCCTGGTGGAAGACGCTCTGCGCGCGGGCGCGACTCCGGTCGCTCTATACATCGCTGAAGCGATGGCGGCAACCGAGGCAGGGCGGCGACTTGCGGAGACGGCGCGCGAACGTGGCGCGAATGTGATCATTGTGTCCGATGACGTTGCGAAAAGGATGGCCGATACTCGTAGCCCGCAGGGCGTCTTTGCAATGGTCGCATGGGCGCCGGAGCCGGCAGCGAGCTTGCTCGCGCGGGCGGCAGAGAGCGAGAGGCCGTCCTTCATCGTTTTGTTGGACGGTGTGTCTGACCCGGGCAATGTAGGAACGATTGTGAGATCCGCGGCTGCGCTGGGCGCTGCCGGTGTTGTCGTTGGCCCGAGATGCGCAAGTCTCGCCAATCCCAAGACGGTCAGGGCATCGATGGGGTCGATGTTCAGAGTTGGGGTGGGCAAGGCTCAGGGGAGCCAGGAGCTGAACGAGTTTATCAGGCAGGCGCGCGCCGGCGGATATGAAATCATGGTGTCCGATGCCCGAGAGGGCGTGACGCCCGATGAACTGGTGTGGCCGGGGTCGGCGCCGCCGCGGGTTGAGCGGGGGCGAGGGCCGATGCCGGCGGTTCTTGTTATTGGGTCTGAGGCCCACGGAGTGTCCGATGTTGTGCTCAGGCACGCCACAGTCCACGTTAGGCTGGACATGTCGGGTGATGTTGAGTCGCTCAACGCTGCGGCCGCGGCTTCGATCCTGATCTACATCATGGGTAGGAAGGCGGCCCGTTGGGAGACGGCGGAAGAGGCGGGTCGGCGCTGACCTCATGTGCATGCGGAAGGCCAGATAGCCGAAGTCGCGGGCGAAAACATGGTTGACTTACGACAGCTCATATGTTATTCTACGTTCTGCACGGTGTGATTGACCGCCGACGTAGCTCAATGGTAGAGCAGCTGACTTGTAATCAGCAGGTTGCGGGTTCGATTCCCATCGTCGGCTCCAGTTTTCGCAGCGCTTTCGTGGAGAGATGGCCGAGTGGTTAAAGGCGACAGACTGTAAATCTGTTCCCGAACGGGTTCGGAGGTTCGAATCCTCCTCTCTCCACCATCGA
>CAYYHF010000198.1:0-5272 GCA_964471415.1 uncultured Clostridia bacterium
GTACGCAAACTCCCTCAGCCTGAAAGAGAGTGTCTCAAAGCTGAAGTCGAGCGTTTCGAAGATCGCAGGATCGGGCTGAAACTTGATCGTAGTGCCCGTGCTCTCGGCGCTTCCCGCGACCGTAAGCGGCATCACCGGCAGTCCGCGCTTGAATGCCTGGTAATAAAGGCGGCCATCGCGGCGCACCCACGCTTCTAGCGACTCGGAGAGCGCGTTCACCACAGACACGCCCACCCCGTGAAGACCGCCTGATACGCGATATCCTCCGCCTCCGAACTTGCCCCCTGCATGCAGCATAGTGAGGACGACTTCCAGAGCGGATTTGCCCTCTCTCGGATGTATGTCCACCGGAATTCCTCGACCGTTGTCATCTATCGAGACCGAGCCATCCGCCCCTATCGTGACGACGATAGTGTCGCAGAAACCGGCCAAGGCCTCGTCGATGGCATTGTCCACCACCTCGTAGACCAGGTGGTGGAGGCCCTTGGCATCGGTGCTGCCAATGTACATGGCGGGGCGCTTGCGGACACCCTCAAGGCCTTCCAGTACTTGTATCTGATCGGCATTGTATTGTTCGTTATTGTTGTTCCGTGCGCCGGAGTTCTCCAAGAAACTACCTCCCCGATCAACTCGAACACTAAAAAACCGCCGTGGTACGCCAGACCGCGCCACGGCGGCCGTCATGTCAATTATACACCAAAACGGACATCCTCGCCCTCGCCCAAGTAGATGATATTTGCTCTCCTGCCCACTGTGGGCGATGCTACCTGGCTGAGGTATATCCGGTCGGCGGTGATAATCAACGACTTTATCGACCCGCCCTCCGACACATCGACCACCTTCCCGGCCTCCGCATTGCTTTCCATAAACCGCCTAAGAGCGGTGGATCGTCGGGCCTTCTCTCCATCGAGTACGGCAACCACCTGAGCGCTGTCGATTATCGCATCGCCGCCTATGTACAGCCACCGGACGGGAGCGCCCCATCGCTCTCCATGCACGAGTAGGGGTTCTCCGACCCTATCCGGTCTTTTCGTTGTGTCGGACATAGCTGGCATACTCCTCGCCGAGAACATACGCGACTAGCTCATCATCCACCCGCTCAGGAGGTTCGCCCGTCAGAAGCATCGCCATGGACTCGATGAGCAATCGCAGCTCTACCTGGGCCTCTTTTGCGTCCGCTGCGGCTGTGGCGGACCCCGCCGCTGCCAAGACGCGCGATGACACTTCCTCGCGAAACTCAGCTGCAACGACCTCCCGTGCGCGCAACAGGTCATCGGAAGTAGCCTCGGGCACGAGGAGACGCAGATCCTTGTTGGGCAGCCACGGTTCGCGCCTCAGAATACGGGCGATGTCGGCGGCGGCAGTCGTGAGATTTCGCCCAAGCCACTCTCTGTATCCGCTGTCGAGAAGCATGAACTCCTCGAATCGGCGGCGCAGATCGGCATCGGAGATCGGCGCGGCGGTAGCCTCTGCCTGCGCCCGAACATGCGGATCGACTTCGATCTCCGCCCGATTGAAAACGGGAACTGCAACGGTTGCGCTTGCAGCGGCAGCTTGCTCGCGAGGCCCCGCCTCCCATATGAGAGGTTCCCTGATCTGCCCTGTACGAAACCGTATGTCGGCGATAGCGCCCTCGCCCGCCAGCGCCGTCAGCTTATCGATCAGGTCTTGCTTCATCATGCTGAGCTGGTGCGCCCACACCGGTTCCGAGACAGTCACATGCAGAACCTTGTTCCTGATGAAGACAGCTCTCGACTCAGTGGAAAGGCGCGGAGCGATATCCTCATTCCATGCCTGAATCGCCGCCAGCGAGCGAAGACGTCCTCTACAGCCCAGTCTGTCCAGTGTGGTGTTGAGCACATCCTTCAGGCGACACAACATCAGGCGCAACCTCCTCAGCATTGATTCTGCCCTCGCAGATTGTGAAAACTCTGGCCTGAGTCGGCATTATCTCTACACAGCCCGGTTCGACGCTGGTGACAAGCGTCTGGTATTGCCCCACCACCTCTGCGAGGAGGTGCGCTCGACGATGCTCGTCCAGTTCCGATAGGACATCGTCGAGCAGTAGTACGGGCTTATCGCCTGTGTGCGCTTGAATGAACTCGACCTCCGCCAGTTTCACCGAGAGCACCGTCGATCTCTGCTGGCCCTGGGAACCGAAGGTAGCCACATTGACACCATCGAGTTCAAACAGAACATCATCGCGGTGAGGCCCCGACATCGTCACGCCCCGCATGAGCTCGACGCGTTGGTTTTCGGCAAGACAGGCCAGGAACGCGCGGGCGATACTCTGCACATCAGGCGCCTCGAACTGAACCGATGGTACATACTGGACAGACAAGACACCGGATGTGCCCGTGATTTTTCGGTGAGCTTCGCGACCTAGCTCATCAAGGTGGGCGATAACCTCAGCGCGACGCGCCATTATCCTGGCGCCCACTGAGGCGAGCTGATCGTTCCACGGCTCCAGAAGCTGGGCCGCTCGGGTCGGCGAAGCGGCGGTCGCCTGTTTGAGCAGCGCATTGCGCTGACTCACCGTCTTGGCGTACACACTTATCCAATTGCGATAGGCCGGGCTCACCTGGGAAATCTCGAGATCCAGAAAACGGCGTCTGTCGCCTGGAGATCCCTTCACCAGCGCCAAGTCGTCGGGGGTGAACATCACCACGTTCAGAAAGGACGAAAGCTCCGCTCCACGAATCTTCTCCGTCCTGTTCAGCCGCACAAGACGCCTACCATCCCGCGAGTAGCTTACCTCCAGCCGCACCGGCGAAGGTTTCCTTTCGACATCCACCGCAATCCGAAAACACGGGCAGTCCCAGCGCACCAGATGAGCATCAGACGAAGCCCTGTAGGATCTGCCCGCGGACGCTACGTATACCGATTCCAGCAGATTGGTCTTGCCCTGAGCGTTGAGCCCCAAGAACAGGTTGAGGCCGGGATCCAGCAATACCGATGCCTCCGCGTAATTGCGGAAGTCAGTCAGCTCGATCCGCTTTACCCACACATCGCCCACCCGTCCTCTCTCGCTTCGCCATACCGGCTTCTGCGCTATCGGCGTTGCTCACCCCATCGGCGTCTTCGTCGCCTGCGGCATCCGCCCCGCTCAGGCCGGCGTTTTTCCATACTATGCGCATGAATATACCGCCGAATCCGACCACATCGCCGGGGCGTAGTTTGCGACCGCGTCTGGTTTCGGCGATTCCGTTGACTGATACTGCTCCGCGTCGAACAACTTCTTTGGCCTCGCCGCCTGACGCCGCCAGCCCCGCCAGCTTGAGCGCCTGGTCGAGGTGGATATACTCAGTGATTATCACAAGATCCTCCATGGCAACCTCCATCAGACAGGAGCAGTAACCGGCATCAGCAGGTAGGTGTAGGCTGGGTCGGTCTCGTCAGTCACCTCTATTGGATGCTTGAAACTAGTATAGCCCAGCCAGACCTCTTCGCCATCGATTACGCGCAACACATCGCGAAGATATCTCGCCCTCATAGCCACCGTCACATCGGCGTGCCCCTGCATCGACACGGGTATGTCTTCGCGCGCATCTCCCACTTCAGGAGTGTTGGCAGTTATAGTCAGGAATCCGGAGGCCATGCCCTCATCGCCGGTATAGGTCATCCTAATGGCGCTAAGCTCGTCTTTGCACATCAAAGAAACCCTGTCGACGGAGTTCATCAACTGGAGACGGTCGCAGATGAGCCGAGCCGGGATATTCTGCGGGAACACCTGCCGGTAGTTGGGGAACTGCCCCTCCAGAAGACGCGTGATGTAGGTCGTGCTACCCACGCGGAACATGGCATGACGATCAGTCAGGGCCATCGCTACTTCCTTGTCCCCCTCCCCGCTCAGGTTGCGCTCTATCTCGAGAAGGGTTTTGCCTGGTATTATCACTCCAACTTGGTTCTCCACGGGAAGCGACACCGGCATGGTTCTGTGCGCTAGCCTGAATGTGTCGGTAGACACCATCGTCAGCTGGTCGCGCTCAAAGATAGTGTATATGCCTGTGTAGAAAGCCCGATTGTCTTCCGTGGCTACCGCCGGAGCCGTGCGTCTGATCATGGTCTTCAGGCCAGGCTCAGGTATACTCCACGTGCTGACCAATGGAATCTCCGGCAAGGCGGGGAATTCGGCGGCCGGCATCGTCTTGACAGTGAAACTGGATCTGTCGGACAGGATATCGGCTGCGCGGATTTCTTCGCGGTACTCAATGACCACTTCAGAATGGGGCAGTCGTCGGGTGATGTCAGAAAGATACCGAGCAGGCATGACCATGGCCCCTTCTCTTTCGATGGTCACGGGGATGAACGTCTCGATCCCCAAATCGAGGTCGTACGCCGCCAAGCGGAGGCCTTGCGCCGAGGTCTCCATCAGAATACCTGACAGGGCTGGGATAGTCGCCTTGGGCGACACGGCCTTGTAGACGGCCTGAACTCCGTTGACCAAGGCTGCTTTGGAGCATGATACCTTCACCTTCGGATACCTCCCCACGGCCTGACATGCAGGCATACGTGACTACTATTAGGAATACGTATGTACATTAGTACTTTCGTAGTAGTAGCCGTAGGCCCTGTGGATATCTTGATAACTGTCTCTTCCGCAGGTCCGTGCGGCTTGTGTTTGTGGACAAACGTGTGGATCATTTGCGGGTTTCGGGGCCTACTATCCACAGTTGTCCACAGGCGCGCAGATGAAATTGAGTTTTCCACATACTGTCCACAGATTTTTCAGGCTCGGTCCACACCCTTATCAACAGGGTTTAAGCCTTCTTCAACCTCTCAATGATCTCTTTTACGTTGGCTTCGAGCGTTGGATCTGTCTGCATGTCGTTTTGTATCTTGTCGCAGGCATGAATTACCGTTGTGTGATCACGCCCGCCGAATTCCTCTCCTATTTTGGGCAAAGACAGCTCCGTCAACTCGCGACACAGATGCATGGCTACCTGGCGCGGTAGAGACACCATTCGGACGCGGCTCTTGGAGCGCATTTCCGAGGTATCAATGTGGTAATAGTCAGCCACAGACCGCTGTATCATCTCCACAGAGATCTGCTTGGGCCGCGAAGACGGCATCATGTCGCGAATGGCTTCGGCTGCCACTTCCACGGACAGTTCCCGGTTATTGAGCGCCGCGTAGGCGGTCACCCGGATGAGCGCCCCCTCCAGTTCCCTGATGTTGGACTGCACTTGCTGCGCGATGAAAAGACATACATCCTGCGGAAAGACAAGGTTCTCGGCAGCGGCTTTCTTGTTCAGGATCGCCATGCGCGTCT
>CAYYHF010000199.1:0-5234 GCA_964471415.1 uncultured Clostridia bacterium
CACTGGAAAGCGCCGGCCTCCCTTGGCTGGTTGAGGTGCTGCCTTCATACCGGTCCGTGCTGGTCGAGTTCGACCCGCTCCTGATCTCGCCCGCCGCGGCTCTTGAGGAACTTCAGCGCATCGCGCAGACAGCAGCCGCTGCGCCCATGCCGGGCCCGGTCCCGGATCCGGCAGCGCGCGATGCATCAGCCGAAACCAACGGCAGGCAGACAGACATTGTCTGCATACCGGTTTGTTACGGCGGCCGATTCGGCCCTGACCTCGACGATGTGGCTGCGCACACAGGATTGTCGCCCAACGAGGTAGTCGCGGTGCACAGCGAGCCGCTGTACCTGGTCTACATGATCGGCTTCATGCTGGGCTTTCCGTATCTGGGTGGAATGTCGCCGCGCCTAGCAACGCCTCGTCTGGCCAGCCCGCGCACGATCGTGCCTGCGGGGTCAGTGGGCATCGCCGGCAGCCAGACTGGAGTCTACCCCCAGGCAAGCCCGGGCGGATGGCGTCTGATCGGCCGCACGCCTCTGCGTCTGGCTGATCCGTATGCGGATCCTCCATGCCTGCTGCGCGCGGGCAACCGGATCCGATTTGTCCCGGTAGACGAATCCGCGTATCGCGCCATCGAGGCGATTGCGAAGGGAGCGAGCAGTAATGGCTCACGTGCTTGAAGTGATCAGCCCTGGGCCGCTCTCCACCCTTCAAGACTTGGGTCGTCGAAGGCGGATGAAATATGGAGTGCCTCCCTCCGGCGCCCTGGATCAAGAGGCTCTGGCAGTCGCCAATCTGCTCGCAGGAAACCCTGAGGCAGCCGTGGGGATGGAGATCACCTACGGCAACTTCGTCGCACGAGCGCTCGCGCCCACCGTATTGGCGTGCGCCGGCGCCTGGGCGCCCATCTCGGTAGACACCATCGTCGTCTCGCCCTGGACAGCTTTTGGAGTCATACCCGGCCAAGTGGTGACCATAGGCGCGCCGACCTGGGGAGTTCGGGTCTACCTTGCACTTTCCGGCGGTATCGCCGCGCCCTTGGTGATGGATAGCGCCGCCGCCTGCACCCGCGCCGCGCTGGGCGGAATCGATGGACACGGGCGCGCGCTTCGCGCAGGCGACCTCATAGCCGTCCCAGACCGCCAAGGCCCTGCCTCAGCCCAGATCCCCGGCGCGCTGACCACGAGCGCCGCCACCGCGCGAGCAGCCGCCGCCCTGGCCAAACGGCAGGCCGCGTTCGTCCGGGCGCACTCGCCTGCAGCGGCAGCGGCGCCGTCGCCTGCAGCCGCTCCCGCATCAACTGGGCGCCCAGTAACCGTGCGAGTGGTCATGGGGCCGCAGGACGACCATTTCACAGACGCAGGCCGGCGCACGCTGATCACATCGGAGTTCACCCTCACCAACAGGGCAGACCGCATGGGATTGCGATTCGAAGGCCCCGCCATCGAGCACAGCCGCGGCGCCGACATCATATCCGATGGCATGCCCGCCGGCGCGATTCAGGTGCCCGGCGATGGTAAGCCCATCATAATGCTGGCAGACAGACAGACCACCGGCGGCTATCCCAAGATAGCGTGCGTGGCCCGGGTCGACCTGGACCTCCTGGCCCACCTGCGCCCCGGCGACCGTGTGCGGTTCGCCGCGATGACCATCGACGAGGCCCACGAGTCCTTCGCCTTAGAGCGTGCCGCCTGGCAAGCCGGCGGTCGCGCGTTCAGGATTCTGATCGATGGGGCCGAGCACATCACCGTAGTGCACGAGGTCCGGACAGACAGGTGGCAAAGCGGGAGAATGACACAGAAAGACTGACGGCACGAAGGGACTGAACCCGATGAAGGACCCGATGATCGCAGACAACGCGCTCAGCACAGTAGCAGAAACCATCGACCGCCTGATCTCCCTGGACTTCCGCAACCGCCCGATCACCGGTGGACTCTATGCGGCCGCGCGCGAACAAGTAGGCGCGCCCCTGGCCTACACGGCTGCCCGCCTCATCGCCCGGGCGCTTGATCCGCTGGGCCCGCAGGCTTCGCCCAAAAGCGCCATCATATGCACCGGCTTCATGATCCGTTCGGCCGGTCAACCCGAAACCGATGGCCTTACCGGCGCCGCCCTGCTCGCACGCGGGCTCGCCGGCGCATTCGGAATCCTCCCCATACTGGCTACAGAGGATGGGGTAGTAGATCCCCTGCGCGCCGCGTGCGCCGCCGCGGGCGTACACACAAGCAGAATCGCCATAGACGCCGTTTCCAGGCCGTTTGCCGATTTGGTCGCCAACGCCGCCGGCTCAGCCTCAGCGGCCATACTCTCATTCCCCGCCGGCTCGGACCCAGCCTCGCTCCTGCAGCCGGCAGGCGATGTGCTGTCGTGGGCCCACCCGGGCGTGGTCATCTCGATCGAACGGCCGGGGGCCAATCGAGCAGGCGTACACCACAACTCGCGCGGCCAATCCATATCCGACATAGTCGCTCCCATAGACGAGCTGTTCACCGCGGCACTCGGGGCTTGCGTGCCCACCATAGCCATAGGAGACTTCGGAAACGAGCTGGGCATGGGCGTTGTAGCCGATGCCCTGCGCCGGTCAAGCCCCCTGGGCGCGCAATGCGCCTGCCCGTGCGGGGCGGGCATTGCGTGCGACACTCCTGCCGATGTCACTGTAGTCGGGGCAGTGTCAGACGATGCCGCCTACGGGATACTCGCCTGCCTTGCTGCGCTGCGGGGCGATGCCGGCATCCTGCCGACCCCCGACATGCTGCAGGCGGCGCTGCGGGCGGCTGTGTGCGCCGGGGCTGTAGACGGATTGACCGGACGGTCGGAGTATTCCATTGATATGCTGGGCGAAGCAATACACTGCGCCCTACTGGGTCTGATGGGAGCCGTTCTCACATGCGCCTCGTCTTATGATCGGTAGACGCCCCTGGCCGCCGCAACGCCCGCTCCCGGTTCCACCTTGATGCCTTGCGCTGCGAGAGCTCCCTCCAAACCCGTCAGGAGCAGGTCCACATTCTCCCTGTTGCACGAATGCCCCATCAGGCCCACCCGCCAGATACGTCCCTTCAGAGGCCCCAGCCCGCCGCCTATCTCCAGACGATAGTTGGTCAGCAGGTAGCGGCGCACAGCTGCATCATCCACGCCTTCAGGAATCGCGATGGAAGTGAGCATCGGCGCCCTGTAGCCCTCCTGGGCAAGAAGACGCAGGCCCATGCCTTGGATGCCGGCCGCCAAGGCCTTGCTGTGCAGCGCGTGCCGCGCATACCGCTGCTCAAGACCCTCCTCGTGTATAATGCGCAGGCTCTCATACAACGCATAGATCATGTTCACCGGCGCGGTGTGATGGTAAAAGCGCTCCTTCCCCCAGTAGCTGTGGAGCATCGTCAAGTCCAGATACCAGCTCTGAACCTTGGGCTTCCTGGCAGCCAGTTTCTCGGCTCCCCGCGGGCCGAGGGTGATGGGCGCCAACCCCGGCGGACACGACAGGCACTTCTGCGTGCCGCTGTAGCACACATCGATGCCGGTCTCATCGACCCGCACCGGCGCCCCGCCCAGGCTGGTCACGGCGTCCACCACCAGCATCGCGCCGTAGCGGTGGGCGATCTCGGCGACAGGCTCCAGAGGTTGCAATACTCCTGTGGACGTCTCGGCGTGGACTATGGCAACCACCCTGGCCGGCCTGGCCTTTAGCGCTCGCTCGACCGCGTCCGGCTCGATGATCCTGCCCCACTCTTCCTCGATGGTTTCAAGCTCTCCCCCGCATCTTTCTACTATGTCGGCCATCCTCATCCCGAACAGCCCGTTAATACATACCAGCACCCTGTCGCCTGGCTCGATCACGTTTACCAGAGCCGTCTCCATGCCGGCGCTGCCCGTGCCGGATATCGGAATCGTGAATTCGTTGTCCGTCTCAAATAGCCACGCAAGCAGGCTCTTCGTCCTGTTCATAAGGCCTAGGAATTCCGGGTCCAGATGGCCCAGAACCGGCGAACCCAGTGCGCGCAGCACCCTGGGATGCACACCACTGGGCCCGGGGCCCATCAGTATTCTCCCTTCCGTTGTGATCTGGGGGTATTCACTCATTGCGCTCATGCCTCCGATCTTCGCATAGCTTTCCCGTTCGCCGACTGCGCACGCGGGCGGCCCGTTGACCCGGGCTGGCTTTCACGGGTAATATGAGACTGACGTTGTGAGGTGTTGCACATGTCCACGCGGTTTCCGCCGTATCCCATGCTTCTTGCGCCCGACTTCAAAGAGAAGGTATGGGGCGGTCGCCACCTGAAATCATGGTTCGAAGACATGCCCGAAGAACCCGCGTCAATCGGCGAGGCCTGGGTTCTGTCCGCGCACCCGTGCGGCCCGACAACGGTGATCAACGGCCCCCTGGCCGGTCGGACCTTAGCCGAGCTATACGATGACTTCCCCCTTCTCATCAAGGTTCTTAGCTCACAGGAGGATCTGTCAGTGCAGGTTCATCCGTCCGACGACTATCCTCATCTTGACGCCGGCGAATCCGGGAAGTCCGAAGTCTGGCTGGTGCTGGACGCAGCCCCGGGCGCTTCGATCATATACGGGTTGGCCGAGGACGTCACACCTGACCTGCTCAAGCTCTCCCTCGAACGCGCCCAGGAGCCGCTGCCTGCCGCAAGAACGGCTACAGCCCCAACACAGGCCGCGAACAGAACCGCGGCCCCGGAAAACGCGGCACGCCCCGTCATGGACTGCTTTCGCCGCGTTCAAGTGGCCGCCGGCGATCTGGTACCCGTCCCGCCGGGCACAGTGCACGCACTGGGCGCCGGGCTCATCGTTGCGGAAGTTCAGCAATCCTCCGACACAACATACCGGCTATGGGACTACGGGCGACCCGGAACAGACGGCAAGCCCCGCACACTCCACACACACAAGGCGCTGGACATCGTCAGCTACTCTCCCCCGCCCGCCATCATCCGCCCGTGCGCATCCGGGTTTCGAGCCAACACCCCACAGCTCGTATACAGCTTCGCGGGGTTCGACGTATGGCTTTGCGCCTGCTCGGGCCGATGGGATCGCACGGCGCCGGCGCTGCAAGCGCAGTCGCCGTTGCAGTCGCAGTCGCCGCGTTTGTCATCGCAACCGCCGCTGACATCTCCCGGACCGTTCAGAGCGATTCTGGCGCTCTCAGGCCGCGGCTCAGTCCAATGGACCGATGATCAGGGTCGCGATGAGCGCATTGCCTTGCGCCCCGGCTCATCCCTGCTCATACCCGCATCCTGCCCCGA
>CAYYHF010000200.1:0-2330 GCA_964471415.1 uncultured Clostridia bacterium
TGGCGGGCGCCGGTTATGGCGTTGAACAGGGCGGTCTTGCCTGAGTTGGGGTTGCCTGCGATGGCGATCACGGGCATTGCGCGCGATGCGGTCTTGTTCATGATATTCTAGTCCTCTCAACAGTCGAATGTAGTCGCAATGTAGTTGCGATGTGTTAGGACAGCTTAACTTCAGGCCCCAATACTATCCTTCCTCCTAGAGCGGGACGGCGTCTGGCGCCTATTTCATCTGGACTACGTGTCATTGCGCGCGCGGGGCCAGCGGCGCGGACCCTTTCTGGGCTGGACGCGATGGCGGCCGTGCCTGTGGCGGGCTGGGCAAGGCTCAGTGGAGATCAACTTGGGGCATGGACTGACGGTGATGCCTGATGCCTCCGTCCGCCTGAGGCCAAGACGGCATCCTCGCGCGCACACGATTATTGGATCGCCGAGAGGAGCAACGCCCTCGATGCGGACTTCGGTTCCGGGCGTCAGGCCCATGTCCATGAGCCTACACCTGACCGGACCCGGGCAGCCGATGCCGACAATCGTGCCGTGCGATCCGGCGTCCAGCTCGTCCAGTGAGGTTGTTGCTGTCGTGTTTGGGATTGGCTTCGTTTCGATGCTCACCGTCTGGCCTCCTTTTCCAGGAAATCGATGAGGGCAGTCATGGTCTCTCTGCTGACTACGTGCTCTATCTGGCATGCGTCTTCCTCGGCCACAGATTCGTCTATACCCAGCACGGAGATGAGGAATGACTTGATGGCCCGGTGTCTTTTGCACACTGCTTCAGCCGCGCTTCGACCCGCTTCTGTGAGGAAGACGGGCCCGTATCTTTCCCGGCTTATCAGGCCGTGCTCGACTAAGAGCCCCATGGCCTGGTTGACGCTGGCCTTGGACACTCTGAGTCTGCCGGCTACATCGGTAGTGCGCGCGCCCTCGTCGGGGCCGGCCAGCTCCATCACTGCCTCGAGGTAGTCTTCGAGGGAGGGGGATATCCGAGCCCTGGACTTTGCTGCGACCAATGCTCTACCTCCGTCTTTGCGATCCGCGCGGTGCGCGCGATACGCGATCTCCGCGAATCTCGCGATCTGAGACCGCCGTGCTGCCGGGAAGTAAGGAGTGCCTAACATCCTCTGACTAGAGCTTACAGCGTGTTGAGTCTTATGTCAAGACAGGGAAACGACAGACAGGGACGATGGGGGGCAGGGGCAATGTAGTGATCGGCTCGCGACCCGCTACTTGCCCGGATTCAGCAGACGGCTTCCGGCGATGGCGGTGATGGGAACGGCTGCGATGAGGCCGATGCTTCCTGCGAAGGCCTTGACTACTTCGGTGGCGATGTGGTCGAAATTGGCTATCTGAATCATGGGTGTTCCATATGCCAGGAAGAGCAGAAGCAGGGGGATGGCTCCGCCTGTGTAGGCCAGTATGAGGGTGTTGGACATAGTGCCCATGACATCGCGCCCCACTCGTAGCCCGGACTGGAGTAGCTCGCTCTGGGTGATTCGCGCGCGGGCTAGGGTCACTTCTTCCATAGACGATGCAACGGACATCGCCACGTCCATCACGGCGCCCAGGGCGCCTATGATCATGCCGGAGAAGAGGAGCCGGCGGAAATCAAATTGGATCCCCTGCGGTACGTAGAGAAGCATGGCCGCTTCTTCGGTTCCGAAACCGGTGAGGCGCGCCGCAGAACCTACGGCCAGCGCGATCAGCCCGGCGACGAGCACGCCGCCGGTGGTTCCTATGATGGCGGTCAAGGTCTTTTTGCTGGCGCCGCCCACTGCCGCGATGGTGACGATGGTGACGGCGGTGGATACGAGGACGGTGACTATGATGGGGTCATGCCCGCGGATCAGGGCTGGAAGCAGGACGTAGACTATCGCTAGCCCGGTGACGCCCAGCGTGAGGAGGGTCTTGACTCCGGCGAGCCCGCCAACGAGAAGCAGCGCAGCCATGAATCCCGCGACAAGCCATTTGAGGCAGCGGCCGCGGTCGGGGGAAAACACGTGGGCTTCGACTATCTCGCCGTTGTGGACTTCGGCCCACATGACCACTCTGTCGCCGGGCTTGACGTCGAAGTCGTAGGCAGGATTCCCTGACTTGATCGAAGTCGACAGGACTACCCGGCCTTTGTAGGGCGCGGATGTGAGCTCCACCGTGATCAGCTCGGATTCTACATCGAATCCGTGATCGAACCCGTCAAAGACGGGGGTGTTGTCGCGGACAGTCTCGACGCTGATCACTCTGGCTTTGAGAAAAAGATTGGTATCGGCATCGCTCGCCGCGCGCGCGGTGCAGCCCGGCATGGGCAGGAGCGCCGACAACGCCAGGAGCGCCAACAGCGCC
>CAYYHF010000200.1:2430-5152 GCA_964471415.1 uncultured Clostridia bacterium
ACAGCGCCTGCGGCAAGGCGATCCTGCGGATGGCAAGAGCAGTCCACGGAAAATCTGATTTGGGTTTCACGCTCGTCGCCTCCAAGCGACTCGTTCACCGTAGTACGGCATATCTCCTTTCTTGCCGGGTCTTTTGGAGACAAAATCATCCTCGACCAAGAGCCCCATGGCCTGGTTGACGCCGGCTCTAGACACTCCGAACCCGGCGGCTACATCGGTGGCGCGCGCGCCCATCGGGGCTGGTCGGCTCCATCATTGCTTCGATGTAGTCTTCGACATAATGATCCTCCTTTCAGGTTTCAGGTGTTCGCGATATATCACGATAGGTGTCTGCGGCTTCGAGCGACCGATGGAGAGCAACCGGGACACCGAGAGCATTCGGGGCATGTGCCGCAGGGACTGCACGCATTGCCATCGCTGTTCTCGCCTCTTCCGTTGTTTTCACCGTGGCACAGGCATTTTCCGGGTCTTGTGAGGCGCCGTATGAGGGCGTAAGCCGCCAGGGCGCCGCTAGCCGCGATGAGTATCGATTCCATTGTCTGTGTCCCTCCTGCCTTAGGCGAATATCTTGCGGACTTCTTCGTCTCCTGTCATCAACCGCACAGCCAACCAACGCAGGTCGTAGCCGGATGCTCTGTCGTCGGCGGCCAGAGCCTGTTCGACTGCGGTGAGTGACTGCTCAAGCTGCGGGCCGTAGTCAAGCCGGAAATCGCTCACCGCGTCTTTCGATTTGTAGGCGCTCACCAGAGCTTCGCATACTTCCCTCTTGCCTCGGCCTTTCTTGGCCACGGTGGGCACTACTCGCGCCCCGAGTTGCTCGGAGAGGCGCTTGGGGTCTATCCTGATGCCTCCGCTTTCGGCCACGTCCATCATGTTGAGCGCTACGACCACGGGCATTTTCATCTCCAGGAGCTGAAAGGTGAGCACCAAGTTGCGCTCGAGGTTGGAGGCATCGACTACGTCCAGCACGATGTGGGGTTCTCCGCTGAGCAGGAAACCGCGCGCGATTCTCTCTTCCAGGCTGTATGAGGTCATACTGTAAGTGCCGGGCAGATCCACCAGCGTGAGCTGGTGTCCGCGAAAGTCGAGTCGCCCTACCCGCTTTTCCACAGTGACTCCCGGATAGTTGGCCACGAACTGGCGCACGCCGGTCAGCATGTTGAAGATCGTGGATTTGCCCGAGTTGGGCTGGCCGGCCACGGCGACCACGATTTCTGCCCTGTCGGTTGTGTCGGTCATATCGGGATCACCTCGATCCGCCTGGCCTCTGAATGGCGAACGCTCACGTGGCTACCCTTGACAAGTAGTTCGACCGGGTCGACCAGGGGCGCGTTTCGCACGACCTTTATCGTGACTCCCGGGATCAGCCCCAGGTCCATGAAGCGCTGCGCGGTCGCTCCGGCGCCCTTTATGTCTTTGAGAATGCACGAATCGCCGGGCTTCAGGCTGTCTAGTCGTTTTGTGTCAGTCACTACCATCACATCTCCTTGGCCACAAGTATTCGGTTTGCTACCCCTCTGCCCACTGCAACACTGCAGTCTTTGACTTGAATCAGGACGGGACCCGCCCTGCCCGAGCTGATCACCCGGAGTTCTGAGTCGTAGGACAGGCCCATGTCGGATATGCGGCGGGCGAGACCGCGTCCGCAGTGGTCGATGTCGACCACCCGACCTGTGGAGCCGGCAGGGAGCATGGTAAGGGGCATGATGTTGTTGTCCATTTGGGCGGCGCCTCCTAAGTGTCGAAGTCTTCGTCGAAGTCGTCCTCGCCGCGCTCTCGGATCACGGATAGAGCCAACATTACGATGATCGCGGTCGCGTAAAAGACGGTCATGGCATGTATGCCCGACAGCCCGAGCGCCCTTCCGCCGGTGAAGACGATGCTCGCCAGAAGCAGTCCGAGCAGTATAGGATAGATCCCTGCGAACAGCGTCCACATCGTGCTTCCCGTCTCCATCTTTACAGCCAGGAGCGTGGGTATGCACGGAGGGAAGACCACCATGAACACCATCAGGGCGAGCGCATGCAGATCAGTCCAGCCCAGATCGCTTTCAGCCACGCTTTCCTCGAGCCGGGCTCCGCTGTCGAGCCCGTAGATTCCGCCCAGTGTCGCCACGCTGCTTTCTTTGGCCGCAAAGGAGCTCATGAGGGCTATGTTGACTTTCCAATCGAACCCGGCGTAGCGCGTGACGGGCTCGAGCGCTCGGCCCACTATGCCCAGTGCGCTGTGGACGATGACATCGTCGCGCACTTGGGCTCTCAGGGCCTTGCGTTCGCGTTCGAAGCTGCTGAACGCCCGGGATATCCTGGCTGCCTCTTGGTCTACCTGAGTGGTTCCGTCTGATTCGCATTTTCCTCTGTTCACGATCTTGTAGAAGTCGAGATTCTTGTCTGCGAAGGTTCTGTGCACTTTGTCGAGGCGCGCATCGCTTGCCGCGGCTTTCTTGGCAAGATCGAACTCATTGCTGTATCTGACCAACTGAATCAGGCCTTCGTCTGCCAGAATGTCGGCGTAGTGGGAGTCATCGCCCACTGATGCGCGAAGCCGCCCTACCATGCGGTCCGACTCCCCATGGTAGGCCTGCTTTTGGGCTGCGCTCAGACCGGGTAGGTTGGTCAGGGCGAACACCACGACCATCACCGCGAGAACTACTGAGGCTATCTTGCGGACGAACAGCCACAGCCGTTCCCAGCAGCGCTGGAGCACGCCGGAGATGGTGGGC
>CAYYHF010000201.1:0-5146 GCA_964471415.1 uncultured Clostridia bacterium
TGAGCAACATATGTCGCCGCTTACTCACGACTGAAGTCACGAGTATGCGCGGCGATTCAATCAAGTCAATTGGGGCACAGCTGAGGAACAGGGGAATCTAGTTCTGGATCCTGCTGCCCATGATCATGGACGCAGTTGGCATAGTGATCTCGGAGCTGTTCCTTCCTCAATACGTGGAGTTCGAGGCTGCGCGGGCGGGAGCCTTTGTGCCTATCGAGCTCAGCGTGTCTTCGGTGTTTCAGTTCCTTGTATTCGCGCTGGGCGAGGAGATCGCCTGGAGGGCGTTCTTTCAGAGGCAGCTGGGTAACGTATGGCCGGTGGCGCCTGTGCTGCTCATTTCGTCGCTGCTGTTCTCCATCGGCCACCTTAGCAAGGGAAACCCCGCCGTGGTCATACTCGGAGTATCGTTCGTGTTCGTCAACAGCGTTCTGTACGGCGTCGTGTACCGCAAAACAAGGAACGCATGGATCAGCACCATATCGCACTTCGCTGCGAACGTCTTTGAGGTCGCCGTGATAGCGCTCTTCCTGCTGTAGTGCCTTTGTGACGATGCCGAGGAGTCATATCCATGCGAACCTTGTGGGCGAGTCGTGCAGACCACCGCCCTGCCTCGTTCGCGCGACATGTCTGTTGGGCCAATGAATCGACCGTGTTTCTGAGTGCCACCCAACTACCTGGGCCACATAACGCGTCCGAGCCACAAGATACCCACGATGGCAACCACATGTAGGATCCACCAACCGGGCCTCAAGAAGGCCCACGTTGTGCCCGCAACCAAGTCGCGGCTTTCTACCTCATCAACCATATGATTCACCTCCACAGATGGGATGCCCCAGTCGAATGACATCTATGCCGATCGTAAGGCTCATTGCCGATGCGGTCGCCATCGCAGGCTGAATTTTGCGTTTCTTGCTGGAAGGCCCTGATGCCCAGATGCAGAATGTACGCCATGGCTTGGCAGCGGATGGGCGGCAGATAGTCTAGCTAGTCGGGTATTGAGTCGGTGCATGTCATATTCGCCTATGCCCTCCATCAGAGTATCTAGGGGGAGGTCATCGCCGTGCGAAAGTCTGTCGTTGTCCTTGGCATCGTTCTCGTCCTGGGAATCGCCGCAATGCCGGTCGCCTCGGCGGTCACACAGACCCAACGGTTCGTCAGCATTTTGCGGGCCAGCGGGTTCGAGACAGAGTTACCAGAAGGCGGTCGTTGGATTGCGAGCTATCCATACAAAGACATTTGCGCAACCGCTCGGATAGAGTTCCCTAACACGACTGAACTCAACGCAGTCAGTCTCCTTTTTCCATTGAAGCCCCGGATCTAGACCCCGAAATAGCCAGTCGTGCCCTATTGCTTCCGATCTTGGCCATACTCAGCCTTTTCCCCGAAGAGCTGTACGAGGACGTAGCGAAGGCGATGATGTACGACATCCCGGATCTTCAAGACGCGAAACCCGGTACTCCGCGGGTGCAGGTAGGTGACTTCATCATCGAAGGGGGTTACGCGTTCAGCGACCACCGTCTAGTCTTCGCTTGGACGCTAATACGTGTCGAATCCTAGCGGATATCTCGGTCCGCATTTTCGGCAGTAGATGCGAGCCGCCCGGAAGAAGTGAACAGTTTCCTGCTCTCATAGGCCTAGTTAGCCGGCATGGTGGCTAACAGCTGAAGGGAGAGATTCGCCATGCCTATGTCAAGGATGCGAGTTACGAATACCCACGGACTCGAGATTGACGAGATTGCGAAGCTTGCGGCGCGTGCCGAGAAGCCATATACGCGTCAGACGCTCACCGCGGTGGTCATGACGCTTCAAAGGTACATCCTTGATACCTACGGCAGGAAGTACTCATGTGAGTGGATCCGGCAGATACTGCCCAAGCTTGGCAATTTGCAGTGAACATGCAGAACCCTCCTGAGGCAGACTATCTACCTTCGCGATACAACCCGCGGCAGTGCGTGAATCGACTCGACAATTCGACAATACTTCAGAAATCCCGGCAGAAAAGAAGAGCCCTCATATTCAACTGAGCGGCGGCCTTCGCTGTTGCTGGCTCATGATCCATCCCAGGCAGGCGATATTCAGTATAGCAGTCACGACGTGATCCCCCACTAGCGCCCAGACTGCCCCGAGGATCCCCCGTGCCGGCACCATTGCGTATATGAGGATGCATCGAGTGAGATTGCCGGCGAAGACACTGACCGTGACTGACGCTACATGGCCTAGCCCGTACAGGACTCCGCTTGCGACCATGCCCAGGTAGACAAAGGGCGCCGCCACTGACAGAGGGCGTATGAGCGGGGCAATGTGGGGAGCGCCGTAAAGGATGTGCCCGATACGACCGGGAACGAGCGCGAGCATGCCTGCAAACACCACGCCTACGGCTCCGGCCAGGCGACATGCTTTGCGCAGCAGTTCCAGGATTTTGTCTTTCCGTCCTGCGCCCATCCGTTCTGCTACGGCCGGGGTCACCACCTGTATGACAGGACCAACCAGCAACACGGGCAGGTACAGTAGCGGCGCCACCATTCCAGTCATCTGGCCAAACGCCTGAGCCGCACCGGATTGTGTGAGACCGGCGCCTTGAAGCTGACGGGGGACCAGTGCTGCGTTGGCGAGGCTGATAAGGCTATTGAGCAGGCCGGATATCATTGCCGGGATGCCCAGTCTGAGCAGGACTCTTACGTGTCCTGAGTCTCGTTTCGGCCTGCTTGGAGGCAGTCCTCTTGAAAGCAGTGGTTCGCCTAGACCCCTGTTAACCATCAGAGATCGCGTCTTGAGCCCAAGAACGGCGAGAGAGCCGAGCTCTCCGATGATCATCCCGCCGACCATGGCCGCGGCCGCCGGCCCCATGCCCAATGGCAGGAATGCTGCCAGCATGGCTAGAGCGCCGGGCACCCGCAGCGCTGCCTCGGCGATGTTGGCCCCAGCCAAAGAGGGCGCTGCGCCGAATCCCCGAACAACGCCCCTAAGAATGGACGAGATGGTCGCCGGGATCAGTAGCAGCCCGAGGCAGACGATGGGGAGTGTAAGCCTGGCGTCCCTGAAGAGGAAGGTTGCGAGGTAGGGCGATCCGAAACACAGGAGCAGACCCACCGCCGGGCCGGAGATGATCGCAGCCATCACTGCGGACCACACGTAGGCTCGGGCTTCCTCGGGGCGCCTGCGACCGAGGCTATCGGCAATGAGCCTCACTGCCGCCACGTGGAAACCCATTGAGGCGACACCAGACGCCAGGCGGTAGACGGGCATGGCCATCTGGAACAGCCCCAGCGCCTCCGGCCCGGCCACTCGCACAATGACAACGTGATACACTGCACCGATTCCTCTGGTCACCGCGCCCGCCAGAGCCAGCGTAACGGCGCCTGCAACAAGAGTTCGTTTTCCGCCCTTCGCCATCTGGAGATCCACCATCCCGCCTATTGATGGCTATTCGGGGGCGAGGTGGGGTAGACCGGTTGTCATACCTAGCAGCGTTAGGTATAATACTAGCCATGAGGATCGATCGTGACTTGACGGCAGCATCGGTGGTGCCGTTGCTTCTCCTCCTTCTAGAACAGGAGGAGAGTTACGGCTATCAGATCATACGGCGCATCAGGTCTTCGTCGCAGCAGCAGTGGGAGTGGTCGGAGGGCATGTTGTACCCCGTGCTCCACCGACTGGAGCAACGGGAGTTGATCGAGTCGTACTGGCGGGCGGCCGAGACGGGTCGCCGGCGCAAGTACTACCGCCTGACCAAGCGCGGCCGCGCTGAGCTGCAGCGGCAGAAGCAGCAGTGGGCTGTCGTGCAGAAGACGCTGAGCAGTCTTGGCTTGTCAGAGGCGAAGGGAGATACGCTCGATGGACGTGGAAAGCCAGATAGCGGCCTGGAAGGCGGAGATAGCGGCGAAAAGCCACCTGGCCGTTGAGGATCTAGGTGAACTCGAGGACCACCTGCGCGACCAGATGGAGGCGCTGCAGGCGTCCGGGTTGGATAAGGACGAAGCTCTTCTGATCGCCATTCGGCGCATGGGCAGCAGCACTGTCTTGGCCGGAGAGTTGGCCATTGCCGATCTCGACAGAACCTGGGCACAGCTGCCACGTGCTGAAGAACCGGGCGGAGGGGGCTACCGGCGGGAAGTGGTCTGGGTGGTCCTGGCTGCTGCGGCGGCTGCCGCCCTGGGGAAGCTGCCCCTGCTCTTCGGGGTGAAGATGGCGGAGGGTATTGACGTCTATGCCAAGAACATGGCACTCTTCGTGATCCCGGTCTTGATCGGCGGTTACTACGTTGTTCGGCGTTTCCGCACAAGCCTTCTGGCGCTTCTCGGGGTTGCGCTCGCACTTGCTGCGGTCGCGGTGAATGTCTACCCGTTCCGTGGCGATGGAAGCACTTTGCTGCTCACAGTCCTGCACTTACCTATGCTGCTTTGGCTGGTCTTTGGCCTGGCGTACACAGCCGGGGAGTGGCGCAATGTCCGCCCGGTGTGGGACTTCATCCGCTTCACGGGGGAGTTCGTGGTCTACTCTGTGCTCATCGGCCTGGGCGGCTTGGCATTCACGATGCTTACCACTGCCTTCTTCTCGGCCATAGGGCTGCCCATAGAGGACTCTCTGATGGAATGGGTGGGCTACAGTGGGCTTCTGGGTATCCCCGTTGTGGCTGCATATCTGGTAGAGAAGAAGCGGAGTCTGATCGAAAACATCGCTCCGGTCCTGGCCCGCATCTTCATTCCGATGTTCCTGGTGATGACTGTCGCCTTCTTGGTTGGCGCGCTGACCCGTCTACAGGTGTTGGCGCAGGACCGCAACCTGCTGATCATGGTCGACGTACTGCTGGCGCTGGTCACCGGGATGGTTCTCTACGACCTTTCGGCCCGGGGCACCGAAGGACCGCCCACATACATGGACCTGATGAGCCTGTTGCTGATGGCGACCGCTCTGATCATCGATATCCTGGCTTTGGGCGGCATCGTGACTCGTCTCAGCCAATTCGGCTTCAGCCCCAACCGGGTGGCCGCTCTGGGAGAAAACGTCCTGCTATTGGTCAACCTCGCCGGCCTGTCCTACTACTATGCGCGTTTCCAAAGCGGTAAGGGTAGCCGCCGCGAAATCCTGTCCTGGCAGGTGCGGTGTATGCCCGGGTACCTCGCCTGGCTGGCCTGGGTCGTCTTCG
>CAYYHF010000202.1:0-5123 GCA_964471415.1 uncultured Clostridia bacterium
TGCCGGCTATTACCGCGTCGCTGATTCCGGCGCTTGCAAAACTGAAAGTGGCTCTATGGGCGACGCTCCTGCCTTTACTGCCATTCATCAAGATTGGCGTGGCGGTGGGCCTGGCGATATGGGCTTTGGGGCGAATCGCGGGCGTGTTTGGGATAACATGGGCCAAGGTATGGGCCGGAGTCGTATTTGTTCTATACAACGCTTCCGGCATGATCTACAGAGCCATCGGGGCTATTATGTATATTCTGTCCTGGATTATCCCCTCTCTTCGCGGAGCGGCGCAGGCAGTGATAGATTACGGCAGCAGCTTAATGGACTACGGCAAGGCGTTCTGGCAGGCGGCCAACACGGCGCAGGATATCGCGGATTCCAGCGGCGATGCGGCAGATGCGCAGAACAACCTCGCCGAAGCGATGCAAGCGGCGGCGAAAGCGGCTCAATCGAACCTCCAGTCGTTTGACGAAGTCCACCAGATCCAAGACGAAATGGCCGACCTGGATTGGGGCATCGACGGCTGGGAGGATTTCGAGACAGGCGACATGGGCGGCGTGGATTTTTCCGGCTCATTCGGAGACGCCATGGGCGGCATGGGCGCTACGCTGGAGGACTTGGGCAGCAAAGCCGCCAAGGCGTTCAAGGACATAGAGACGGCCATGGGGCCTGTCAGCAATCTCAGCGCCAACATCGGCGAGGGATGGGCGAATCTCACAGCCAAGATCGGCGAACTCGGTCCGGCTGCTCTTGAAGCGTGGGCATCGATCAAGAGCGGCGCGTCTTCTCTGTGGAAGACCATTGTCACGGATTCAACCGAAGCATGGGCAAGTTTCACATCTGGGTTGCAGAAAACATGGGATGACACAGCTTCGGCGCTGGAGACAGCATGGGGTGTTATCTCCGCGGGTGCCGGAACCGCATGGACAAGCATAACCGATACGGCGACCGGCGCGTGGGAAGGATTGGCCAGCAGTCTAGATAGCACGTGGGCCGGCCTGAGCGATTCTGCATCTAGCATATGGGCAGGGATTACGGATTCAATAGGCGGCTCGTGGGACCGCGTGTCTGCCGGGGCGGACGCGGCTTGGGGCGACATATCAAGCGGCCTAGAGACCGCGTGGAGCGGAATACTGGATTCTGCTGCGGACATATGGGCTGGAATCATCAGTTCCGTGGGCGGTGCATGGGATCGGATATCCGCGGCAACAGACGCGACCTGGCAGGACGTTGCTGCTGGACTGGGGACTGCTTGGGATGGTATCTCCGGCTCTGCCGTAGATACGTGGGCCGGAATCACCGGATTCATAGGCGAGTCTTGGGGTAACATCGCCGCTGATGCGGATCTGGCATGGACAAACATCACAGGGTGGCTCGGAGGCTTCTGGAGTAAGGTCGGCGAGACGGCATCGGACATATGGGCGAAATTGCCGGGGTTGATCGGCGAAACATGGATTAGCATCACAGATGACGCGGAGTTGGCGTGGACCAATATCACGACGTGGCTAGGGGATTTTTGGCGTGGTCTCGGGCCTGTGGCCGAAACGGCCTGGGATGGTTTGACCGCTACTATCTCCGGCGCATGGGATAACATCAAGACCGGCACGGACACCGCGTGGGACGGTATTACAGGATCCGTCGCGGGGATATGGGACGGTCTGACGACCACAGCCACCACGACATGGAGCGGGCTCGGCTTGACCATAGGCGGGGTGTGGGATTCCATAACGACATCGGCGGAGACGATGAGCGCCGATGTTTCGGCTGCCGTCAAGGGCTGGGTAGATGATGTTGTCGCACGGGTGACGGGCTTGCCGGGGCAAGTTGCAGCGGTGGTCGGCGGTTGGGGCGCTGAGATTGTTGCTAGTGCCAAAGCCATGCGGGACAGCGCCATAGAACACGTAACGGCCTGGGCTGCGGACGTTGTAGATACGGTCACGGGATTGCCGGCTCTGCTGACAGTAGCCGCAGGAGCATGGGCGCTCGATATAGTGGCATCTGCGCTGCGGATGAAAGACGAGGCAATATCGCATGTATCTGATTGGGCATCGGGCGTGGTCGCCGCAGTAGTTGATCTACCGGCGCTCCTGGGGGGTCAAGCGGGGGCATGGGGAAACTCTATAGTAGAGTCCGCCAGACAGATGAAAGACAGCGCTATAGAACACATTGTCAGCTGGAAGAACGACACCATAGCGAAGATCGTAGCGTTCCCTGGAGAGCTTGCTGCTAGCGTAGGTGCATGGGCGAACGGCATAGTGGAGTCTGCGCGACAGATGAAGGACAGTGCTATCCAGCATATCGTCGCATGGAAGGATAGCACTATAGAGAGAATCACGTCCTTCCCAGGTGAAGCAGCGACTGCGATCGCGGCGTGGGTGGATTCAGTTGTGCAGGGCGCTATCGATATCAAAGACAAAGCTGTGGCCTACGCCGTGGAATGGCGCAACACCACTGTCAACAAGATCGCGTCTTTTCCTGGCGAGGCCGCGGCCGCCATCAAAGAATGGGTCGACTCGGTGGTCGCCGGCGCGATCAGCATGAGAGACAAGGCCGTTGCCTACGCAGTCGAATGGCGAAACACCACTGTCAACAAGATCGCGTCCTTCCCGACCGAGGCCGCGGCTGCAATCGCCGGCTGGGTCAAGTCCGTAGTTGACGGCGCGATCAAGATGAAAGACGATACGCTAATCTACGTGGGGCAGATGGCGGACGGCGTGGTGGAATGGTTCGCCGACATCCCGAAACGGGCCGGGGAAAGCATCAAGAATTGGACCAAATCGGTCACCGGCTGGTTCAGCGACATGTGGATGAAAATTGTCGGCGGATCCATTGTGCCCGACATGGTAAACGGGGTAATCGAGTGGTTTAGTACCATGACAACAGATGGCACGGCTTTGGTGACCCAGCTCACCGGCCAAGTAGTGGCCGACGTAGGCGAAATGGGCGCCGATGCGATTACAAGCACGAGCTGGATGTCAAAGGAAATGGTGGGCAAGCTCAATAAGCTCGGCATCGATGTGGAGGGCATTGCGAATACCATCAGCACGGCCTTTCAGGCGAAGTTCAGCGAAGCGTTCCAAGGCGTCCTTGATGGCTCAATGACCTTTGCCGATGGACTGAAGCATGTTCTCACAGGCATGGGCGGCGTCATCAAGGAATTGATGGTGCAACAGCTTGCCAGTGCTGCATCGAAGTCTCTGTCCACTCTGGGCGAATGGGCTATGGGGGTGCTGGCCAAGGTTGGCACAGCTATTGTAGGCCTGATTCAGCAAGCATACGCCACGCTGGTGGCGTTTTTCGCATGGTCGGGTCCGCTCGCGCCAGTGCTCGCTGGAGGCGTCATCGCTACGGCAATAGCGGGCATAGGTGCTCTGGCATCGTCTGTGCTCGGGTCGTTCGGCAAAGCCACAGTGCCAGGACTGGCTAGAGGCGGCATTGTGACGGGGCCTACGATGGCCATGATGGGCGAAGGCGGACGCAAAGAGATGGTGCTGCCTCTCGAAAGGGACAACGTGATCGCCGACTCGGTGGGCCAGGCCGTGTATGAGGCTATGACGATGGCACAGCGTGTGAATCAGGCGCAAACGAGCGATGAAAAGGAGATCATACTTCGCATTGACGGTACCACGTTCGCCCGCGCCGTATTGCCCAGCATCATCCGTGAGGGCCAGCGACAAGGAGTGAGACTGGTTGTGCAAGGAGTGTAGGCCATGGCGGACATATGGATAGCCGGAACGCAGGTAGCGCGCCCCGCCTCGGTGAAGGTGGGGCGCTTTGATTTGAGCAAGAGCAGTCGTTCGGCATCAGGCAAGATGTCGATGGAAATCATCAGGGCCGGAGTGCGCAGGGTAGACGTGACATGGAGCTACTTGCCAGACGCCGAGCTGCAGACCATACTGAATGTTCTCGCGGCAAACAAACCTTTCTTCGCGTTGAAATACCCTGATGCCGGCGGCGACAAGACGATGACGTGTTATGTGGGCGATATCATCACTGGGTTATGGCACACCATCGGCGGGGTGAAGCGATGGGAAGACGTTCGGTTGGCATTTATCGAGCAGTAGGGAGGTGAGGCCGTGTATGTCGTTTCGCGAGAGTATCATGACCACATGCAGAGCGCCAGGCGACACGTGTTGGCGCGCGCAACAATTGACTATACAGATCCGCTGATAGATCAGGGCATTCAAGCCACTGCCAACGACCGGGCGCGTATTTCCTGGCCGGAACAGACAGCTGACGGCCTCACTCCTGTGCCATACCTGTGGACCGTGCTTGACGGGTCGTGGACAGCAGGCGGTGCCCGGCACCCCATGCCGGATACCGCGGAGATGGCCCGGTCATATCAAATGGGATGGTGGGGCACGACTCCGGCGGGGCCGGATGGCACTTTTGCTGCCCCATATCCGACCCTGGCGGTATCCCATGCGCCGCGCCCCATACGGGCGCTGCGCGTAGCAGGAGAATCCATGCTGGGGGAATATCCCACGTCCTTCGTGATCCGTCTGCGCGCCGAAGATAACACCGTGCTGTTGGAGAAAACGGTGACGGGCAATACCCAGCTCGACTGGAGCATGTCGCTAGACACTCCAATATTGGAGGTCGCCACTCAAGAACTAGAGATTCGAGTCTGGTCGCAACCGTCAACTGTCGTGAAACTCACGGAGTTCTATACCAGTATCCGCGAAACGTATGAGGCCGATAATCTTGTGTTTGTGCGTCTACTTGAGGAACGAGAGACTTCGCATGGCTCGCTTCCGGTAGGCAACATTTCCGCCAACGAGATCGTGGTTACGCTCTTGAACGCAGACCACAGATTTGACCCGGATAATGACGCCAGCCCGCTATATGGCCTGGTGCGCCCGCGCCGCCGCATCAAAGCATGGCTAGGGGTAGATGTTAACGGGACTGTAGAATGGGTGCCGCTCGGCGTGTTCTGGACTATTGACTGGGATGTTCCTGATGATGCGCTGGAGGCTACCGCCATTGCCCGAGATCGGCTGGAGCTGCTGCGTATGAGCACCTATCAGCCAGGGCAGGCACAGCAATCTGTATCGCTATATGCGCTGGCCGAGCAAATCCTGGGCGATGCAGGACTGGGTTCCGGCGATTATGTGATTGATACCTCTCTGCAA
>CAYYHF010000203.1:0-4996 GCA_964471415.1 uncultured Clostridia bacterium
CGACCTGGAGATGAGTTTCTGTGACGAGGAGGACGTGTTCACGGTGATTGAAGGCATCATATCCGCTGCCTTCCAGGCTGTGAACGGCGTCGAACTGAAGGGGCCTTTCCCAAGACTCAGCTACGATGAGGCCATGGAAAGGTTCGGATCCGACAAGCCCGATCTCAGGTTCGGTATGGAGATGCGCGATCTTACGGACCTGGTCAGCCAATCGGCGTTCGGGATTTTCCGCAACGTCTGTGCATCGGGCGGACGTGTGCGCGGAATTGCGGCTTCCGGTTGCGCCCAATTCAGTCGGAAGGAAATCGATGAACTCGGCGAGATCGCCAAGATATACAGAGCCAAGGGCATCATATCGCTGAAAGTTGAGGACGGACAGCTCAAGGGGAGCGTTGCCAAGTATCTGTCGGAGGACGCTCAGCGAGCGATCATGGGCAGACTTGACGCTGATGACGGCGACCTCATTATTATGGTCGCAGACGATGCGGAAACATCGGCAGTCGCTTTGGGCCAAATCAGGCGGTTTCTCGGACGCAAACTCGGCCTCATTCGCCAGGGGGACTACAAGCTTCTATGGGTTACCGAGTTTCCAATGTTTGAGTGGAACCCGGATGACAATCGTTGGGAGGCCAAACACCACATCTTCACCCAACCACGCGAGCAGGACCTGCCCATACTGGAGTCTGATCCGGCGGCGGTAAAGGGCAGGCTGTATGATCTAGTGCTCAACGGCGTCGAGATGGGGAGCGGGAGCATACGCATCAGCAATCCCGATCTTCAGAAGCGCGTTATGAACATCATTGGTACTACGACCGAAGAGGCAGAGCGAAAGTTCGGTTTTCTCCTGCGCGCCTACGAATACGGCGGTCCGGTGCACGGCGGGTTTGCCATCGGGTTCGACAGACTGATCGCTGTCATACTGGGCCTGGAGAACTTGAGGGACGTGATCGCTTTCCCACAGAATGCCGCAGGCGTATCTTTGGTGGACGACTGCCCCAACGAGATAGACCCGAAACAGTGGAATGAACTGCACATCAGGCCGGCTGAAGGGGTCGTGGTGAGGGACGGCTCCAGGTGAGTTCGGCGGGGGAGCGATCAGGTGTCGGCGTATTCGGGTCCGTGCGTTTCACGTGAGTGGATGCACGGACCATCGCAACTCTACTCAGACATGTCGCTGCCTCGTGTCGGGCATTTCTTGCGAGGCGCGGGAATGGAGGCTTCCATGGAAGACCGTGCGAGTTTCGACATACGGGAAGGGCTGACCTTCGACGATGTGCTCATGGTTCCGGCCATGTCCGAGGTTCTGCCGTGGCAGGTGGACGTGACCACTCGCCTCACAGAGCAGATCGTTCTGAACACGCCGCTGCTCTCAGCGGCGATGGACACAGTCACTGAGGCCAGGATGGCTGTGGCGATGGCGCGCGAGGGCGGGATGGGCGTGATCCACAAGAGCATGTCCATTTCGGCGCAAGCCGCCGAGGTGGATAAGGTGAAACGGTCGGAGCATGGGATAATCGTGGATCCGATATTCCTGCCGCCTGAAGCTCTCATCAGAGAGGCTCTGGAGATCATGGAACGTTACCACATCTCGGGCGTCCCAATAACCGAGGACGGCAAGCTTGTTGGTATCCTGACCAATCGCGACCTAAGGTTTGAGACAGAGTACGATCGACCGGTTTCCGAGGCTATGACCAAGGACCGTCTGATCACGGCGCCGGTAGGCACCACAATCGATCAGGCCATAGAGATCCTCAAGCGGCACAAGGTGGAAAAGCTTCCGCTTGTGGACGAGGACTACAGACTGCGCGGGCTCATCACGATAAAGGACATTCAGAAGGCCAGGAAGTATCCGAATTCCGCCAAGGACGCACACGGCCGGCTTCGGGCGGCGGCGGCGGTAGGCGTGACGGAGGATGCCATGGACAGAGTAGCCGGCGTGCTCGATGCCGGCGCCGACATGATCGTTGTAGACACAGCTCACGGGCACTCCAGAGGAGTGATCGATACGATCAGGGCCATAAGGTCCAGCTTCGGCAGTGTGAACTTGATGGCGGGCAATGTGGCGACTGGCGAGGCTGTCAAGGCTCTGGCTGAGGCGGGGGCGGATTGTGTCAAGGTCGGCATTGGACCGGGGTCCATCTGTACCACGCGTGTTGTTGCCGGAGTGGGAGTCCCGCAGTTCACAGCGGTGCTCGACTGCGCCGCGGCCGCTCGCGAGGCGGGTATTCGGATCGTGGCTGATGGGGGAATCAAGTACTCCGGCGATGTTGTCAAGGCTCTGGCGGCCGGCGCCCATGCGGTCATGATAGGCAAGTTGCTGGCGGGCACTGAGGAAAGTCCAGGCGAAACCGAGATTTACAAGGGGCGGAGCTTCAAGGTCTACAGGGGTATGGGTTCGCTGGGCGCGATGAAAGATGGGTCGAGCGACCGCTACTTCCAGGAAGGGGCTGCAAAGCTCGTCCCGGAAGGCATCGAGGGGCGTGTTCCCTACAAGGGCACGGTTTCCGACACCGTCTACCAGCTGATTGGAGGCGTCAAGGCTGGCATGGGCTACGTGGGGGCTCGGGATCTACGCCAGCTTGCTGAGAATGCCAAGTTCATCCGGATCACCGGGGCGGGGCTCCGAGAAGGGCATCCGCATGATGTTCAGATCACCAAAGAGGCTCCCAACTACATGGTGATGGGGGCTGAATGCGACGAAGGATAGACTGACTTTCTTGAGAGGGAGGAGAGTGTGGTGTTGCGCAAAAGAGTAGGTATTGCGGCGTTCATCCTTGTGTTGGCGGTCGCGGCGTCTATTCCCGGCGCGAACGCCTTGGCTCAGTTCGACGCTAAGAGCATAATCATCAATCCGAATCCGCCGTTCTCAGTGAGCATCTGGACTGACAGGAGTCAGTACAACCCGGGAGATCAGGTAGCGATATACTTCAGGACCACTCGGGACGCGTACATCTACATTTTCGACATCGACACAGTGGGGAACGTGAGCCTGATATTCCCAAACATATACTCAGAGAACAACTACAGGCGGGCCAATTCCACGTATTCACTGCCTGACAACGCCAGATACAATCTGACTGTAGGCGGTCCATCGGGAACAGAGCAACTGGTAGTATTCGCTACGCCTTCAAGAATACAGGATGTGGAGTGGCTTAGGCGCTCGCTCAGCCAAGGTAGTTTCGGACCGCAACTCAATGTGAACATATCGGCTGAGAGATTCATATTTGAGGTCAAATCGGTGACGGTCACTCCTAACTTCGGGCAAGATTGGGCGTCTGCGTCGACAACGTTCACTGTGGGCCGGGGAGTCGTGCCTCCTCCGCCTCCTCCGCCGCCGGCAACCCGCGGGGCGATCAATCTGACCTCGAAGCCATCGGGAGCGCAGATATTCCTGGACGGGGTCGAACAGGGCAAGACGCCGCTGACGATATCAGGCGTGGCCTACGGGGTACACGACATAACCATAGTCAAGAAGGGGTACTACACGTTCTCGCGGCAAGTCACCGTCAACTCGCCCAACCCATACCCGGTCCATGCGGAATTGGTCAAGGTGCCGAGTTCCGGCGGATGGGGCGACGAGGTGCTGATGGTGAAGAAGACCATCACGATCAAATGGCCGAACACAGGTCCATTCACTGAGGCCTTTACGTATCGCGGGTCGACGGGCAACATCATTTTGTCGGCTGACCCCTTGCTTGGCATGCTGACCAGAGTCACTGCAAGCATGACATCGAATGCAATCGGTCCGGTACAGTTCGCCGAGATCACCCCGAGCGGCCCCGACTCTCCCTGGCCCGGTAGGGTGTATGAGAAGGTCCAATACCCGTTCAGGGCCAGAGTCGCCGTGCAGGACTACAGGATCACCACGGGGGCCGTGTTTGGAATCGAGTACCTGGATTACGTTACGCTCGATGTAGAGGTATGGCATATCGGCGATTGACGCCGAGAGGCGGAGTTTCCAAGGTGGAGCCAGGGCCCAACGCCCTGGCTTCCTTCCATCTCCCTTCGCTTCCTGGGGCACTCTGCGCCCGGAAGGCGCACCTCACTCTGGGACAAGGCAAGCTCTGCGAACGAGTCTCTTTGCCTTGCCAAAGACCTCCCTGTACCGCTATGCGATGGTCTAGAACTCAAGCATGTTCGTTCGTGGTGTACGTACCAAAGGGATCCCTTACCTACAGATCGTGGAGAGCTACCGAGAAGCGGGGAGGCCCAGGCACCGGGTTCCATATCCTCTGGGTAGCGGGGATGAACACGAGTTGCGAAGGATTCGAAGCCTGCTGCTATCATGGAAGCCGATGAAATACGCTTCCTTTGCGATGGGCGCCCGGGCCGCCGGCGCAAGAGGGAGCGCCGCGGCCCGAGCCTTGTAGCTGGAGCTCGGGTATGGGAGGAACTTGCTGTGGGTCGAGGGCGGCGTTGGTCGCCGCTAACCTGTACTCTACGACCCAGCCTTGGCGCCAACCCTGGATCCTGGGACCCAGGAAGCCGCCGAAATGCTTGCTTTCGGGGTCGAAATTGCGTGCGGCGGGCGCGCGGGATGCCGGCGCGAAAGGGAGCGCCGCCCCCCGAGCCTTGTAGCTGGGCCTCGAGTATGGGGGGATGTGGCTGCGAACCGCGGTCGGCAACGACGGGCGCGAACCTGTATCCTACGACCCAGCCTTGGCGCGGACCCTGGGTTCTACGACCCAGGAAGTCGGCGAAAGGCTCGTTTTCGGGGCCGAAATCGGATGCAGCGGGCGCGCGAGCCGCTGGCGCAAAAGGGAGCGCCGCGGCTCGCGTCTTGTAGCTCGGGCTCGCGTGTGGGAAGAACTTGCTGCACAATGCGGGCGCCAACGCCGGTCGCGAACCTGTATCCTACGACCCAGCCTTGGCGGCGAAACGCTCGTTTTCGGGGCCGAAATCGGACGCGGCGGGTGACGAGCGATTGGTCAGAGACTGAAAGACTGGTGAGGTGAAAGACTGGCATGAAAGATCAGGGATTCCGCATGCCCTCGTC
>CAYYHF010000204.1:0-4990 GCA_964471415.1 uncultured Clostridia bacterium
TGCCTGACCGGGCGTGCCTCGATGTACCCACGATAACCCATAGGGGCAAGCTGGCATATGGGCGCGTCTTCGTCTGCCCACTCAAACCCGTAGACCTCGGGATTGTACCTTTTCATGACTTCCCACAGTTCCCCGATGGCCTCCTGGAAGCGGCAGTCGTCGTATGGCTCGCCCTGGAAGACCATCATCTTGCATGGAGGCAGATCTATCACCTCAAACCCGTCCGGAACATCACCGGAGTAGTCGGCGGGAACCTCCACCCCCTGAACATACATCGATGTGCCGGATTTGATCATGCTTGCCGGCAGCCACATCCCGATGGGCTCATACATCGCTTCCCTAATATTCGACAGAACATCCCACACGTTGCAGCCGACCTCGCCGCAGTACTCGAAGTAGTGCGTGGCCTTGATTCCTCGCTTCAAGATCACTTTTCTCGCTGGGCGCTCAACCACCTGGACAAAGACTGTCTTCGCGGCCTCGATTTCGGCCATCTCGATCTCCCCTTTCTGAAGTCTCAGGTAGCGATCGCGCGCGCGGTCCGGCATGAATAGACGTATCGGCTTCGGGTTTCTGCGGTAGTCGATGGGCGACATGCCAAACTGCCTGGAAAACGCCCTCGTAAACCCCTCATGTGACGCGAACACGAAGTCGAAGGCAACATCTACAATCCTGGGCTGTTCGGCCCGGAGCAGAAGGGCAGCCCTGGTCAAGCGAAGCGCCCGCACGTACTCAAAAGGCGCCTTGCCGGTCAACTCCTTGAAGACCCGCGCGGCGTGCCACTGCGAGTAGCCTACAGCACGAGCCAGATCGCTGAGGGTGATCGGATCCTGGATGTGCGCCTCTATGTAGTCCTGCATACGCTGTACACTGTCCACGATGTCCCACCGGTCCACGCTCTCACCTCCCACAGAAAGGCTACCATCCGGCGTATCGACCGTCTTGACTTAGCTTGCGGAAATGCGGCGCGTGTGTGCCAAGTTCCACATCGCGACCAGCGCTCCTTCAGGCCACCCTTCCGACTGCAACATCCGGGGGGATAGGACGCAGCCGAGTCGAAGGGGCGAAGCACATTTTCTGTTTCAGGACAGCCTGGACGGCAGGAACACACCCCGCTTTGCAAGAATTCCTGCTGTCAATGGCTCCAAAGCAGAAAGGGCGGTGACGACCATGCTAAGCATCCGATGCACACGATTGACTCTGCTGCTGACAACGGCCTGTTTGATTGCGCTGTCGGCCAACGTTCTAGGCTCATCTGTTACACTCGTGAACGGAACTACATACGATGCGCAGCTAGTAGGTTTCTTCACATTCAACGATGTAGATCACTTCGTATTCCAGATGGCCGATGGATCCCTGATGGCCTACTCGCGGACGGAAATCGAGTCCATACAAGTCACCCCCGGCAAACCCCCCGCGGGAGGAATCCCCCTCGGGCAGGCCACGCAGCCGTCCGGCGCAACACAGCCAACGGCGCCTCAGCCCGCGTATTTGCGGGCGGAGCGTGAGCCCAACAATGATATCGCCGGCGCAAACCCGATAGCCTTGGGCACAGATATCACCGGGGCAATAACGACCAACGGTGACATCGACGTGTACAAGGTCATCGTGCCTACCCATGGCACCTTCCACGTAACTTGCACACAGCCCGCCGACTTCTACATGGCGATACTGAACGAAGCAGGAACTCAGATCGTCGGAGGCGATCTGGGCTTTCCCGGAGAAACGATGGTCCTCGATACCGATGTATTCGAACCGGGCAACTACTACGTACTCGTGCGAGGATACTCGAGCTCGCACACGTCCGACACTCCGTACACTCTTAGGGCGGAGTTCCGAGAGGCCCGCGATGCCTTCGAGCCTAACGACAGTATCCAACAGGCCTCAACTGTGGTATCGGGCAGGCAATTCGATGCCTTCATCTACCGACCAGGGGATGTCGACTACTATCGGATAGACGTATCGTGGCCGGCCAGCATCAAGGTGGCGTCCACCCAGCCGGCAGACTACCATCTTTCCATCGTGGACAGCTCCGGCATGAAACAGCTGTACGGAGGCGATTTAGGCACTGCCGGATCAGACATGCTCCTTGAGGGCGATGTGTACGAGCCAGGCGCATACTACGTAGTGATGCGCGGGTATAACACCAGCCATTACAACATGCACACTCCGTACACCATGACCATCACTGTCACGCCTGGAGGGCCCGACCGGTTCGAACCCAATGACGCGCCGGAGCAGGCATCCGTGTCGCCCCTCGGGCAGCCGTTCGCGGCGTTCATATCCCGCCCGGGCGACAGAGACTACTACAAGGTGAACATAACGGGTCCATCGCAAATAGTCGTGGAATCTGACCAGCCGGCCGACTACTGGATGGGCATACTCCACCCTGATGGCAAGACAGTCTTGACGGGAGACGACTTCGGCAACGTGGGGACGCCCATGGCAGCAGCGCACTACGTGTTCGAACCCGGCGTCTACTACGTGCTTATGCGCGGCTACAGCGACAGCTACTACAATATGCATGTTCCATATAACATGAAGATCGTGGTGAAGCCGGCGCTACACGATCCTGCGGAACCCAACGACTCGGCAAGCCAGGCTAGAGGCCTTCAGCTCGGGCAACCGGTGACCGGCGTCATACCCACTGAAACCGATCAGGACTGGTGGTATTTCGATACGCCGCTTCTTGGTAAGGTACGGATCACCTGCACGCAACCGGCTGACTTCAGGCTGAGAGTTGTGGATTCCTCCGGAAAGGATGTAGCCAATGAGGATCTGGGCGGCAAGGGGGCACTCATGGACCTCACGTTGCAGCTTCTGCCGATGTCGAGGTACTACGTAGTTGTGCAACCCTGGTCGAAAGGTCATTTCAACATGCACGAGGCGTATCAACTGACCGTGAGCGCGGCTAAGTAGACCGGGCATACAGGGTGAAGTAGCCAAGGTGCAGGCTGACGCGGACTAACACAGGTTGACACAGATAGCGCGACACAGCTTAGCGGCGTGCTTCCCCGAGAGGCACGCCGCTTGTTCGGCATCAACTATGTATCGACCGTGCAGCCAGCCCGTGTGTCAGACCTTCTCAGCGACTATGATCGCGAAGTAGTAATCCATGAGGGGATCATAGCCCCTGACAAAGGATTCTGCGCTAGTGTTTATGGAGTATCTTCCAGTCACCGGGGCGGTGAACATCACAATCGGAAAATCGTCGTCTAGCTCGTCCCATGCAATCTCTGCGCCGCTGGGGGCATACACGCGGATGTCGAGATCCGCAATTGCAGGACCCCCTATCCCCATGATCACATAGGGAGTACCTGCATCCAGCTCAATGGCAGTGGTGTAGTGACCACCGAGCACGAGACTGTCGACTTCCAAGCGCCAGACAATGCATCTGTCTTCCACCAGAGTCTCCAAGACCTCCGCCACGAGTTCCAGGATCCCGGCAAGCTCCCTTGCGTCTTCGACATAGGTCGATGCGCCGGCTCACGCCGCCAGGACAAGGACAAGAAGCGCAGCCAGCACCACGACTACTAGTCTCCGGTTCATAGACACCCCCCTTCATGGCTGGAACACCAGCGATGGTGGGCGAGTTCCACGTTTTGTGTGACATTGCCGCATCATCATGGCCGTCCCAGGCTGCCTTCTCCTCCCCTCACGCTCGCAAGTTCAAGCGCCGCCGACCACTCTGATCGCCGCGGCGAAACTCACCCAGGGGTACAGCTCCCAGCTACCGTTGCGAACGAGATAGGCCGTCTGTAGGCGTTCATGGAGCGACCAGACCGCGCTCCAGTCAGGAGGCAGTTCCATGCTTGAGCACGTCTCCATATGGTGTTCCAACGCATCGTCACGGTTCACCGCCTCCAGTAGGCCCACAGATCTTGAGCTGGCGTAGGCAGGCATGACCATCAGGGCTATCTTGGCAACGCGGTTCGCCTCGGTCGCCAGATCAAGCGCTTCGTCGTCGGTGATCGCCTCTATCTGACCGATGGCTTCATTCCACGGGCGGTTGAGCCTGAGAGTGGGGCCGCACGCGGCAACGCCCCTAAAGGTGTGCTTGACCTCAACTAGAAAGACCGTTGAGCGACAGAGTACCCAGTAGTCGACCCATCCATATGATGAACCACCGCTCTCAGGCTGAGTGCGGCATCGGTCGCGGCTTGCGCGCATCTGTCTGCGCTGAACCGGATGCTCAACAAACACAGCATCGGCTGCGCGAGCAATGGCGGGAAAGAGCGTCGAGTGGATCTGGCGCTCGGAGTACGTGAACGGCGGTTCGCCCACGATATCACAGTACGTTGCTGACACCCGCGCGAAGTGCTCCGCTGTATCGCGCAAGAACTTGCGCGCAGTTCTCATGAGTCGTCCGTCAGAGGGCTGGTCAACGATACCCACATATCCGGCAGACCGAACGGTCTTCCACTCCAATGCAGTCTCCTCCATAACAAGTCAACAGCACGTCCCCGACGATGGAATGACATGCTACCCGTTGGATAGTCCCTATCGGTTTGAATATACTCTGCCTACCTGATTTGTCCTGCCGTGCGACCCCCATCATATGGACGCGCTGTGAATGGGCTTGTTGCGCCGCACGCGGGAAGAAGGTACCATCGAAATGCGACATCATTGGGCAATGACAGACTGATCGCAGAATGGGGCGATGCATCATGGAGACTCCTCCATGCCGAGTGGCGAAGTTCTTTTGGGATACGGACCCTATGCATCTGGATGTCGACGCGGACTACTTCTTCATCATAGAGAGACTGATGGAGGAAGGCGATGATTCTGCCATCCGGTGGATGATGCATCGTTACGGCGATGCTCAGATAGTCGAGGTTGTGCGAGGCAGTAGACAGCTGTCGCGAAAGACGGCGCGACTGTGGCAGAACTACTACGATCTTGGTGAGGAGGAGGTCAAGTGTTTGTCGACATCCTACCCCCGCGTGGGCTGGAGGTTCTAGACCTTCTTTCGGCAACACTGCCGATGGAG
>CAYYHF010000205.1:0-4946 GCA_964471415.1 uncultured Clostridia bacterium
ACCTGTACTCTACGACCCAGCCTTCGCGCCAAGCCTGGGTTCTACGACCCAGGCGAGCGGAGAAAGGCCCGGTTTCGGGGCCGAAATCGCATGCGGCGGACGCGCGGGCCGCCGGCGCGGGCGAACGGATGAGCTGCGATGCTTTCCCGCAAGTTGGGCAAGACTTCGAAATGAGAAGGCCCTTCGCTCGAGATCACCCACTTCTGTAGGGGCTCGCACGGAGGGCCAATTGCATTACGCTTGGTTGCGCTCTCGCGGGATTCCGATGTGTCGGATCACGGTTCGAGCTCCTTCATGAACTGCGGCACCGTGGCGGCCGCATCGCCCAGAAGCAGCGTGACCTTATCGCTCGGTTCGTAGAGCGGATTGTCCACGCCGGCGTAACCGGGCTTGGTATCGTAGTTGAATATCACGATGTGCTTTGCTTCATGCACGTTGAGAATGGGCATCCCGTAGATGGGAGTGCCCTCGGCGGTGTTGGCCGCCGGGTTGACGACATCGTTCGCTCCCACCACTATGGCCAGATCGGTATCGGCGAACTCATCGTTGACCTGATCCATCTCGTACAGCTTGTCGTAGGGCACATCCACCTCGGCCAGAAGCACGTTCATGTGGCCCGGCATTCGCCCGGCCACAGGATGGATGGCTACCTTCACATCCGCCCCATCCGCTTCGAGCCTATCCATGAGCGCCTTCACATGCCCCTGCGCCTGCGCCAACGCCATGCCGTAGCCCGGGACCACTATCACGCGCTTGGCCGCCCTCGATATCCTCACATACTGGGGCTCCGCCTCCGCGAGCGCAGCCGCGCCGCCGCCCGCGTCCGCCGTTGCCTCCATATCCTTCATGAACTGCGGCACCGTGGCGGCCGCATCGCCCAGAAGCAGCGTGACCTTATCGCTCGGTTCGTAGAGCGGATTGTCCACGCCGGCGTAACCGGGCTTGGTATCGTAGTTGAATATCACGATGTGCTTTGCTTCATGCACGTTGAGAATGGGCATCCCGTAGATGGGAGTGCCCTCGGCGGTGTTGGCCGCCGGGTTGACGACATCGTTCGCTCCCACCACTATGGCCAGATCGGTATCGGCGAACTCATCGTTGACCTGATCCATCTCGTACAGCTTGTCGTAGGGCACATCCACCTCGGCCAGAAGCACGTTCATGTGGCCCGGCATTCGCCCGGCCACAGGATGGATGGCTACCTTCACATCCGCCCCATCCGCTTCGAGCCTATCCATGAGCGCCTTCACATGCCCCTGCGCCTGCGCCAACGCCATGCCGTAGCCCGGCACCACTATCACGCGCTTGGCTGCGCGAGCAAGCCTGACGTACTCAGGCTCCGCGGAGACAGCCGATTCCTGAACCGTAGGCGGAGCGGTCGGCACTGGCGCCGAGCCCTGGGCCGTGGACAAAGCGGAGGCAGCCGAGCCCGCCACCGCCTTCTTGCTGTTGGCCGGACGCAGCATCGTTGTCTTGCCCGAAAGCACCTGGCCTAAAGTCCGGTTCATTGCCCGACACATTATCTGAGTAAGGATCAGCCCTGATGCGCCCACTACTGCGCCGATGGCGATCAGCAGAGGGTTGCGGATGGCGAACCCCGAGATCGACGCAGCCACGCCCGAGAATGAGTTGAGCAGCGAGACCGTTATCGGCATGTCCGCGCCGCCGACTTTGACCGTAAAGAGCACCCCATAGGCGAGCGAACCTACCAAGACGAGAACCGCGTACGCCATCATGGAGGCGCCGCCGGACACCACTGCCAGAATACCCAGAACCACAGTGATCACAAGAGCGAGATTGTTGATCGTAGATTGCCCTTCGAAGACAATCGGGCGCTGGTTGATCTTGCCCGCGAGTTTCCCTGCGGCAACTAGGCTGCCCGAGAATGTGATTCCTCCGACAACCAAGCCTAGCACAGCCGTGGTCTTTTCAAATGCGCCGATCGCGACCGCGCCGCCCGAAACAGAGCCAGCGGCCCAGAGCGTTGCAGCTAAGGTCATCAGCGAGACTATCGCGGAACTGCCGCCCCCGAATCCATTGAGCAAGGCCACCATCTGGGGCATCTGAATCATGGCTACTCTGACCGCCATGACATAGCCCAGCACCGCCCCGATAGCCATGGCGACCCACAGAACTCCAACGCCTACGATGCCCTCCGATACGAGAGTGATGATGATGGCGCCCGCCATACTCGCCGCGCCGAGAAGGTTACCCCTCACCGCAGTCGTGGGCGAACTCATCATCTTGATACCCCAAACCGTGCCGATTACGCAGATCAGCCCGAGCATGTCTGCAAGGCTAAACCCGAGAAAGACCGCATCCTTCCAGCTCATTCCATCATACAGCGGACAACTCCGCTGAACCCTCCCTATCTAGCTACTTTCTGAACATCCTGAGCATTCTGTCGGTAACAAGAAAACCCCCGACAACGTTGATCATCGCCAGAACGATGGCCACCGCGCCGAGGAGTTGGCCTCCCGCAGAATTGCCCAGCATCTGAGCCATGGCGGTAACGGCGAGCGCCCCGAGCACGGTTACGCCGGATAAGGCGTTCGTGCCCGACATCAGCGGAGTATGCAGTAGACTGGGAACGGCGCTGATCACCTTGTACCCCACGAATGTGGCGATCACAAAAAGGATCACAAGAGAAACCGCAGACACTGTGCCCACAACTCCCTACTTCTTCATCTTGCCGGCACTATTCCCCCGCTCAGGCGCTCAATGCTTCTTGCCGCCGCCTGCGGTGCTCATGGCCTCCAGCGCGCCCGCATGCACGAGGGATCCATCGCGCGTAACCAAGGACGATGCGATTATCTCATCCGACATGTTCACATCGATCTTGCCGTCCTTGACCAGGTTAGCCACGTAGTTGAATATGTTCTGGGCGAACATCCACGTAGACGCGGTGGGAACCATGCCGGGTATGTTCTTGGTGCCATCGATGCTCACGCCATATTTCTCCAAGATAGCACCGGACTCGCTCAACTCGCAGTTTCCGCCCTGGTCGATGGAGATGTCCACGATAGCAGAACCGGGTCGCATCGACTTGACCATCTCCTCGGTGATCAGGACCGGCGCCAGCTTGCCGGGGATGAGGGCCGCGCTGACTACTATATCGGCGTCCTCAACTATTGGGGCCAGCGCCTCGCGCTCCTTAAGCAGCCACTCCTCGGGCAGCTTGCGCGCGTATCCGCCCTCGCCTATGGCGAGCTCAGCCGGCACGCCCAACTCGACTATCTTGGCGCCTACGCTCTTGGCCTGCTCCCTCGCGGCCGGCCTGATATCCGCTGCGTAGACCACTGCGCCCAACCGCTTGGCGGTAGCCACCGCCTGCAAGCCGGCAACGCCGGTGCCTATGACCAGGACGTTAGACGGCTTGATCATCCCCACTGCAGTCCCCACCATGGGCATGAACTTGGGCAGCCTGTTGGCGGCCATCAGCACGGCCTTGTAGCCGGCGACTGTGCTCATGGAGGTGAGAGCGTCCATGGCCTGAGCTCTGGATATGCGCGGAATCCCGTCAAGCGTAAAGGACAGGACTCCTTTAGCGGCCATGTCCTTAACCATCTTGTGGTTACCCGGATAGGCAGGATGCAAGAAGGTGATTATGCACTGGCCTTTGCGCAACAGCTCGACCTCGTGCTTACCAATGGCCTCGTTGAAAATCGGTTCCTTGACCTTCAAAATGATGTCCGCTCTTGCGAAAAGATCCTGCACGTCCGGCACCAATTCGGCGCCGGCCGCGGCGTACTGCTCATCGTGGAAGAACGAGCCCTCCCCGGCTCCCTTCTCCACCAGAACCTTGGCGCCTTCCGCCACCATCTTCTTGACCGTGTCGGGTACAGCAGACACTCTGCGTTCGCCCTTCATGATCTCCGTAGGGACCCCGATAACAAGCCCTTTGAATCTCATGTGTAGACACTCCCTACTACGTATGTATTTATGGATATCGGAGAAAGCGCACCTACTGGCGCGCTCTCCCAGGTACTCCCTTTGGAGTCTTTACTGCCGCGCTCAGCTCATCGCTGCAGATAACATGTATTCCGGCTTCGCGCATCTCGGCCACCGCGCGAGCTACATCTCCCGGCGATGCCTCTACGCCGCGGCATCCATCCTCTATCAGATACGTGGAAAAGCCAAGCATCGCGCCGTCCAGAGCAGTGAATTTCACGCAGTAGTCGGTAGCCAAGCCCATAATATAAATGGCGTCCGCCCCACGACTGCGCAGATAATCCTCAAGCCCAGTCGCACGGCAGCGCCCATTATCGAAGAAACCACTGTAGCTGTCGATCCCCGAATCCATGCCCTTGCGGATGATCTTGGATATGCGCTCAGTATCGAGCTTTGGCGAGAACTCGGCCCCCGCGGTGCCCTGCACGCAATGGTCGGGCCAGAGCATCTGAGGAAGCCCCCCCAGCTCGCGCAGGTCGCCGACTCGCGCCCCAGGATGCGCCGATGCAAAGCTCCCGTGTCCGGGCGGATGCCAATCGGCAGTGGCTACGATGATGTCAAAATAGCTCTGAACCGTATTCGCTACAGGTATCACTTCGTTCCCGCCGAAAACAGCCAGCGCACCGCCTGGCAGGAAGTCATTCTGCAAGTCCACCAGCACTAGCGCCTCCACGAGTTCACCCCCACCAAATAAGATTTCTACATCCCACGCCAATATCCTGTCAGACTACAGCGAATATGTAAAGCTGCATATGGACTCCCGCAGAGTCCCACGCCTGCCTCAACCTCGCCCCTTGGTACGCGCTCGACGCATTCGCCGCCTTCGGCTCGCCGCCTTCGGCCCGTTGCGCGTGCCGCTCAGGCATGGTATCCTCTGGATAGGGAATCTGGATGGAAACCCTCTCGTTTTGTTTGCGCTAATCTACAGAAAGGACCCTTGCGGCATGAAGAGCCGTCCCGCATTCTAGATGAACCGCATATGACGCCCTCGCAAA
>CAYYHF010000206.1:0-4921 GCA_964471415.1 uncultured Clostridia bacterium
GCTTCTTCTCCTTTAGCTCCGTCTCGGTAGACGCGCCGACCTTGATGATGGCTACTCCGCCTGCCAGCTTGGCCAGGCGCTCCTGAAGTTTCTCGCGATCGTAGTCGGAATCGGAGTCGTCGATCTGCTTGCGGATCTGGTTGATCCGGCCTTCGATCTTCGACTTATCGCCTCGTCCCTCGACGATCGTCGTTTTCTCCTTGGTGATCTTGACCGTCTTGGCCTTGCCCAGCTGACTGATGTCGACCTTCTCGAGCTTGGCGCCTGTCTCTTCCGAGATGAACTGCCCGCCGGTGAGGATGGAGATATCCTCGAGCATGGCCTTGCGCCTATCGCCGAAGCCTGGGGCCTTAACTGCGGCAACGTTCAGGATGCCGCGAAGCTTGTTCACAACTAAGGTGGCGAGGGCCTCGCCCTCAATGTCCTCCGCTATGATGACGAGGGGCTTGCCTGCGCGGGCCACCTTCTCAAGAAGCGGCAGGAGATCTTGGACATTGGTGATCTTCTTTTCGTATATGAGGATGTAGGGATCTTCGATCTCCGCTTCCATGGTCTCGGCATTGGTTACGAAGTAGGGGGAGATGTATCCCTTGTCGAACTCCATGCCTTCGACCTGCTCCACAGACGTATCGATGCCCTTGGATTCCTCGACGGTGATGACGCCGTCTTTACCCACCTTATCCATTGCCTCAGCGATCCAGGCGCCGATAGCGTCCTCGTTCCCGGCTATCGAGGCAACATGGGCGATGTCGTCCTTGCCTACCACAGGAATGGCCATCTTGTGCAGCTCATCCACGACAAAGGCCACGGCCTTGTCGATTCCGCGCTTGAGGAACATGGGATTCGCGCCGGCGGTTACGTTGCGGAGTCCTTCGTTGACGATTGTCTGAGCCAGAACTGTGGCAGTGGTGGTTCCATCGCCGGCGACATCGTTGGTGCGGGCGGCGACTTCCCTGCACAGCTGGGCGCCCATGTTCTCATAGGGATCCTCAAGCTCAATCTCTTTGGCAACGGTCACGCCGTCTTTGGTGATGACGGGCGAACCAAACTTTCTTTCCAGTACCACGTTCCGGCCCTTGGGCCCGAGCGTGACCTTGACTGCGGACGCCACCGCATCCACGCCGTTTTTCAAAGCGGTGCGCGCGTCCTCCTTGTATGCCAACTGCTTTGCAGCCATGATCGTAATGCCTCCTCTTATGTAAGTTCTTCGAGCAAGACTTGTCGGGCCGGTAAACTACTTAACGGCCAGTATGTCGGACTCGCGCAGAATGAGGTACTCTACACCGTCCAGTTTGACTTCAGTTCCGCCGTACTTGGCAAAGACCACCTTATCCCCGACTTTGACCTCCATGGGGATGCGGTTCTTGCCGGACTCGTCCCACTTGCCGGCGCCCACTGCAACTACCTCGCCCCACTGGGGACGCTCTTTGGCGGTGTCGGGAAGGACAATACCTCCGGCAGTCTTCTCCTCCTCGACGTTAGGCTTGACAAGAACTCTGTCGCCACAAGGCCTAAGCATCATCATTTACCCCCTTCACGGCACTCATCTATCTGATTAGCACTCAATCCAGGCGAGTGCTAACAACGTTATGATACACGCACTATTTCAGGGTTGTCAAGGCTTGTGGTAGAATTATTTCCGGTATTGGCGATGCTATACCGCGAGAGTTATCGCAAGAGGGGCGGATGAGGCTAATGATCAGCGTGCCCGCGGTTCTGCGACTGCTGGCGGTTACCGTGATTCCCGGCATCGTGTGGGTGATCTACTTCTACCGCAAGGACAAATACGAGCGCGAGCCGGGGCGGCTTGTCGCGAAGACGTTTCTTGCGGGCGCGGCGATGATAATTCCCGCAGGGATTGTGGAATCGCTGTTCCGCGGATGGCTCAGGAACCCGCCAAGCCTGGGCGCGTTGCTGATTGCAACGATTTTCGGCGTTGGACTGGTTGAGGAGTTCTTCAAGTACTGGGCGACTAGGCGCGTGGCATATGACCACGTTGAGTTCAATGAGCCCGTAGACGGGGTCATCTACGCCGTCTCCGCAGGCCTTGGATTCGCTGCGTTCGAGAACGTGCTCTACGCCTCGTCATTCGGCCTTCAGGTCGGATTGGTCAGGGCGTTTGTGACCTCGGTGGTACACGCTTCTTTTTCGGGCATCGTGGGGTTTGGCATGGGGCTCGCCAAGTTCGCGCCGCAGGGCGCTCGGGGCGTCCTGATCGGGCGTGGCCTGATGCTCGCGGCCATTCTGCACGGCGTATATGACTTTCTGCTCATATCGCAGCTGATGAACTTCTACCTGACCGTGCTCGTGGTGATACTCTTGCACGGTGTGTTGCTGAGCCGAATAAGGTTCGCCCTGACGCTGTCCCCGTTCAGGCCCCTGGCCGGCCCCCCGGAAGCGGACGCGGATATCGAGCGAAGCGGCGGCGATGGGGACCTATAGCGGATCGAGCCGCGATCTGCCCGCCGCCGCTTCAGATTTGCGCGTGCGATAGGGATCCATCAAAGTCTCGCCGTCTCGCTCACTCTGGCTTCGCCCTGCGGCGGGGGTTCAACCGACTCGAGCTCCAGGACATCGAAGGCGAACAAGGCTTCGTCCTGCGGCAAGGATTCAACCGTGCCGGATCTGGTCTGAATACGCCGTTGTCTCGGCTTTCCGCTCCGCTCCTAGTTGTTCGCAGGCGCATTGCGCATATCACGCTGGCGCAAAAAGGAGCGCCGCGGCCCACGTCATATAGCTGGGCTTCGCGTATGGGAGTAACTGGCTGCGGGGCGCGGAGGCCGATGGAGGCCGCGAACCTGTATCCTACGACCCAGCCTTGCAGCCAACCCTGGGTTCTACGACCCAGGCGGGCGGCGAAATGCTTGCCTTCGGGGCCGAAATCGGATGAGGCGAGCGCGCGATGGCTCGTTGCCTCGTCCGCGTTGACTGCATCACGGATTGCCCGCTACGGATGTATACGGCTGTGAGCTCGCGAGTTGCCGCGGAAACCCGATGTAGCTGGCCTTTAAGATTCGTCGAGTTTCTCGGCGCTTCTGTCTCTATGTGTCGAGAATCCCGACAATGGTTGATGCATGAGCGCGTGTATGGTTGCATGAACTGGGACGACCTGGGAACCTAAGGCCTGCAGCGGCAGTTAGTGGGGTCCCGAGGTAGAGAGAGTGGGCATGAGTGCCAGGATACGCCAAAAGATGGTTTGTCCCGCATCGCCTGCCTTCGGGGGAAGGGGTGTAGGCCCTTTGACGGCTCCCTGCTCCCTGGTACGTGTGAGGCGCGAGGGGTGTCCTTCCACGCCGGGCAAGGCTGTGCTAGAATGTAGAAGGTAATGCCGGCGGTTAGCCGAGTTTCCGCAAGAAGGGAGGAAGCGCCATGTCCGGACATTCGAAATGGGCGAACATTAAGCATAAGAAGGCGAAGGCGGACGCACAACGCGGCGCTGCCTTTACTAAGGTTGCCCGCGAGCTGATAGTGGCTGTGAAACAAGGTGGGCCCGACCCTGAAGGCAACTTCAGGCTGAAGGTAGCTATACAGGCCGCCAAGGCTGTGAACATGCCGAACGATACGATCCAGCGTGCGATAAAGAAGGCCTCCGGCGATGCCGACAGCGAGAACTACGAAGAGGTGGTGTACGAAGGATACGGGCCTGCGGGTATCGCGCTGATAGTCGAAGCCATGACCGATAACCGCAACCGAACTGCTTCTGATATACGCTACCTTTTCTCGCGACATGGAGGCAACTTAGGCGAAACAGGCTGCGTAGGCTGGATGTTCGACCGCAAGGGCATGATCACTGTGGACTCTGAGACCTACTCCGATGGCGAAGACGGGATGATGCTGGTTGCCATGGATGCCGGCGCTGAGGATCTGAAGGTCTACGATGACTGCTACGAGATGCTCACATCGCCCGAGGAGCTTGACGCAGTCCGCCGTGAAGTGGAGTCTGCCGGTGTGGAGTGGTCGGAGGCGCGCATAGTCAGGGTTCCCAAGACAGTTATGACGCTGGGTCTCAAGGAAGCCGCATCTGCGATGCGTCTGGTGGACGCGCTGGACGCGCATGATGATGTGCAACACGTTTACACCAATTTCGACATTCCCGACGAACTCCTGGAGCAGCTTGAAAGCGAAGAGTCCTGACGCATGATACAGTCGCATGCGAGGCGACCACGCGTCGGGCGTGGCCGCTTTTCTTTGGGCGAATGCGTGAGGAGCCGGAGGTGCGGGTCATGGTAGTGCTGGGAATAGACCCCGGCACGGCGATAACCGGATACGGCCTGGTGTGCGAGGAACACGGGGTGCTCACCTGCTTGAAAATGGGTGCCGTTGTCACCCGAGCGCAGACCCCTCTGCCGGCCCGTCTGTCGTCCATATACGATGAGCTGAGCGCGGTTATCGCCGAGTGTCGCCCTGATTGTGCCGCGGTGGAGCAGCTTTTCTTCAACACGAATGCCAAGAGCGCTCTGGCGGTAGGGCACGCGAGGGGAGTGGTGCTGTTGGCTTGCGCGCGGTCGGGAACGCCTGTCGTGGAGTATACGCCGCTTCAGGTTAAGCTGGCTGTATCAGGCTACGGACGGGCCGACAAAAAGCAGATACAGAGCATGGTCAAGCTCCTATTGTCGCTGGACGCCGAACCTAGGCCCGACGATACCGCCGATGCCCTCGCCGTAGCCATATGCCACCTGAGTTCGGCTCCATATCAGGTCTACGCCAACAGGGACGGTGAACGCGCATGATATCGCAGCTTCGTGGGAGGGTCGTGGGTGCTGACCGCGACAGCCTTGTGATTGATGTGGGAGGCGTGGGCTTTTGCGTATCCGCGACCGCCGGCGCCCGGGCCGCGGCGGGGCCGATCGGAAACGAGGCGCGCCTCTTTACCGAGATGGTTGTGAGGGATGACTGTATCGACTTGTATGGGTTTGAAACG
>CAYYHF010000207.1:0-4920 GCA_964471415.1 uncultured Clostridia bacterium
GCCGGCACGCAAGCGCTGCTGGCCGATGGGGATGTGATCTTCGTGCCAGAGTCGCACGGGCAAGTGCTGGTGCTGGGCGAGGTGGCCCGGCCCGGGGCCTACAAGCTTCCGCGCGAGGCCAGGCTGCTTGACGCGATTGCCGCGGCCGGCGGCACTACCGCGAGGGCGTCCTTGGAAAGCGTTGCCGTCTACAAGGACGGGGCGCTCGCCGCGGGCACAGCTGAACCTCTGGGGCACGGAAAGGTATTGTTCTTTGGCAAGGTAACCGAGAACCCGCGGGTGAGCCCGGGAGATGTGGTGACTGTAGGGTCTCGGATGATTGATGTGAGCGTGATCGGGCGGGCGGTCAGTCCGGGCTCGTATGAGCTGCCGCTGGGAGCGCGGGTGATCGATGCGGTGGCGGCCGCGGGCGGCGTGGCCGCAGATGCCGATAAGCGGTCGGTGCTTGTGATCCCGGCGGGCAAATCGGAGCCATCGGCAACGGTCGACCTCGATCAGGCCTTGCGGGGCGGGGATGTGGGGCACGTCCTCTCCGATGGGGATGTGGTGTTCATACCCGACACTCGTCAGCAGGTGGCGGTGATGGGAGAGGTAACACGGCCGGGGGTGTACGCCTACGCCGAGGGCATGACTTTGATGGAAGTCATGGCGATGGCCGGAGGGCCGTCCGCCAAGGCAGACCTGGATCGTGTGCGGCTCTACCGCGGGGACCGCGTGGAGGACGCCCTGCGCCTTGAGGTGGCCGATGACCGGCTTGCCTTCGAAGGCGACATCAAGAGCAACCCCGCGCTCGCCCCAGGCGACATTCTGTTCGTGCCGTCCGGGCGGATCAGGGTGCAGGTTGCAGGGCACATCGCCCGAACCGGCGAGGTGGAGTTGCGGAGGGGCGCGACGATCCTGGACGCCATATCCGCCGCAGGGGGGCTCGCTCAGGCGGGCGATGGCGCTCGAGTGGTCGTCACCCGCAGGGGCGAGGGCGCAGGCCGCGTGTTCGAGGTGGATGTAGACAGTCTGCTCAGGGGAGATCTTCCCCAAGCTGAATCCACCTGCTTGGAAGACGGAGACGTGGTATTCGTCCCGGAGGCCAACCGCAAGATCGCGGTGATGGGCGCCGTGGCGCGGCCGGGCTTGTACGACTACAAGACCGGGATGAAGCTCATCGAGGGGCTAGCCATGGCGGGCGGCCCCACAGCCGCGGCGCGGCTCGACCGGGTGATGGTCTACTCAGGCGATGAGGCGGTTCAGATAGCGCTGGGGGACGCCAAAGCCGTGGCAATGACCATCGATCCAACGAAGGGGAATAACCCCGAGCTCAAGTCGGGCGACATCATCATATTACCGCTCTCTGAGAAGATAGACTGGAACATGATCATCTCGATCCTGTCAGCTATCAACCAGATCAAGGGGATTATTACGCGCTAACGGGGGGCCGCTCATGGAAGAGCAGGAGATCAGTCTACAGGAATTGTGGCAGACGATAGGCAAGCGTGCCTGGCTGGTTCTGGGGCTGACGGTGTGCGCGATGGTCATCGCTTATCTCGTGAGCTCCGCGATGACCCCGATCTACGAGGCCGAGACGAGTTTCATGGTGAGCACCAAGGGCGGAGGCTTGGCTCTGCCCATCGAGGATCTGGGCCTGATGGGTACCGGTGCCAACATGACCCGTAACTACGTGGAGGTGCTCAAGAGCCGGACGGTGCTTGATCGAGCTCTGGCTAAGCTGGAGATCAATTCGGGGCACGGCCCGGTGGACGAGGAGAAAGTGCGCAAGGCCATTACAGCTCAGGTTATAGCGCAGACCGATGCGATCCGGGTGAAGGTGCAGCTTGCCGACAGGAAACTTGCCGCGAACCTTGCCAACGCTCTCGTTGATGTGTTGATAGAGCACAACCGCGACATCAACCAGGCGGCAACGCGCACGGCCAGGGAGTATCTCGCGGACCAGTTGGAGGTGTCCACCACCCAGCTGCGGGGGGCTGAGGAGAGGATGCTTGCCCTCAAGTCGGGCAAGCGGATACTCGAACCTTCCGTTGAGGCGCAGGCGCAGATAAAGCGGATTGTGGACCTTGAGGCCAAGAAGGCCGAGGCCGAGGTCTCCTTGGGCGAGACGCGGGCGCGCCTCGCGAAGATACGCGAGCAGCTCGGGGGCGTTGCCGACACGGTGGTGTCGAGCCAGACAGTCGTGGAAGATCCCGTGGTCGCCGGCTACCGTACACGCCTTGCGGACCTGGAGATCAAGCTCGCTGCGGCGCGGGAGAAATACACTGAGCAGCACCCGGAGGTAGCTAGAATCACTGCCGAAATGGCGGAGGTCAAGGCGAGCCTCAACTCAGCAGTCGCCAAGGTGATCGGCACACAGGTGTCGAGCCCCAACCCCATGCGGGAGCAGCTGCTGAGGCAGGTGGTCGAGGCCGAGACGCAGATGGCATCGGCGCGCGCTCAGGTGGACGCGCTTGCAAAGCTGATCGCCGCGGAGGAGGCCCGGCTAGGCACGTTGCCCCAGAAGGAGCTGGACCTAGCGCGCGTGACCCGCGACCTCGATGTGGCGCAGCAGATATACATAATGCTCAGGACCAGATATGAAGAGATGCGCATCACCGAGCAGATGCAGACATCGGATATATGGCGGATTGACTCGGCAGTCGTTCCGATCAGCCCGGTGAAGCCTAGGAAGCTTCTGAACACCGCGATCGCCGGAGTGCTGGGCGTGTTCGTGGGAGTGGGAATGGCGTTTGTTATGGAGTTCGCCGACACATCGATGAAGTCGGCTGAAGAAGTGGAAGCCGTGCTGGGGCTTCCCATACTCGGCGCAATCCCCAGGCACGTGGGCCCTGGAGTTGAGAGCGTGACTGAGCACCCAGGATACTACAGAGCGCGCTCAAAAGGACGCGACAAGTCAAAACACCGCGAATAGCCGGAACGAGCCCTGACTGGTTGAGACCAGAACTGGATCTGGCTTGCCGGAGTTGCTCCACGTGCGGCATGGTTAAGCAAGACTCCGGCCTCCTATGGGGTTTGATGTTTGTGACGCACTCAGGGAAGGAAGTGGCATGGTGATTCCGAAGATCTGGCGGATATCTCAATACGGATATCTGCTAGTCGATGCGGCGATTCTCATGGCGGCCGATGTCATCGGCCTCCTGGTGAGGTTCGACTTTGCCGTCTCCCCTGATCTGGCTCAGTCGTGCATACGGGCATGGCTCTATACTGTGCCCCTCAGGATTTTCGTGATGTCGGTGTTCGGGATGTATCAGCGCCTGTGGCAGTATTCGAGCGTGCGGGATATGGTGGCGGTGACCGCCGGTATCACCATGAGCTACGCTTTCAGCCAGGCGCTCATGATTGCGTGGCCCGCGGTCGCCATGTCCCGTGGCGCCTTGCTGGTATCGTATCTTGTGGCCATGGCCTTGATCGGGCTGAGTCGGTTCAGAGAGAGGCTGCGCACGGAGATGTCGAGGGACCACCGGCCTGGCGGGAATGGCGGATCCAATGGCAACGGCGAGCCCAATGGGAATGGGCGTTCAGCAAGAGACCAGGCGTGCCGAGTGGTCATTGTGGGCGCAGGGTCGGCCGGGGCCATGGTGGCCAAGGAATTGCTGGCGCATCCTGAGATGGAGCGGACCGCATTGGGGTTTATCGACGACAACCCCGCCAAGCGCGGAATGATACTGAACAGCCTTCCGGTGCTGGGGACCCGAAGCAAGTTGGCCGAGATTGTCAAGCGGTATCGCGTGGGTGAAGTGATAGTCGCGATGCCGTCTGCCCCTGGCACTGTGATCCGCGAGGTCATGGACGCCTGCAAGGATCTGAAGGTGAAGATCAAGACGCTGCCTGGGGTGTATGAGCTTGTAGATGGCAAGGTGAGCGTGAAGCAGCTCCGCGACATCCGGATCGAGGACCTCCTTGGCCGCGAACCCGTAGACCTGGACCTGGACGAGATCGGCGCGTATCTGGCCGACCAGGTTGTGCTGGTGACCGGGGCCGGCGGGTCAATAGGCTCTGAGATATGCAGGCAGATCACCAGGTTCAAGCCGAAGAGCATCATTCTCCTGGGCCATGGGGAGAACAGTATCTTCGATATAGAGCAGGAGCTTAAGCGGAGGCATCCCAACCAGCATACGGTTGCCGTGATAGCCGATGTGCGCGATGAGCGCCGCATCGACCGGGTGTTCGAGGAGTACAAGCCGGGTGTGGTGTTTCATGCAGCGGCGCATAAGCACGTGCCGCTGATGGAGGCCAACCCAGAAGAGGCGCTCACGAACAATGTGTTCGGCACCAGGAATGTGGCCCGCGCGGCGGACAAGCATGGCGCTAAGCGGTTTGTGATGATCTCCACCGACAAGGCCGTGAACCCAGTCAGTGTGATGGGGATGAGCAAGCGCGCGGCCGAGATGGTGGTACAGGCCATCGGGACCGCAAGCCAGACCAAGTTCATGGCCGTGAGGTTCGGCAATGTGCTCGGCAGCCGGGGAAGCGTGGTGCCCACGTTTCGCAGTCAGATAGCCGAAGGCGGACCTGTGACCGTGACCCATCCCGACATGACGCGCTACTTCATGACCATACCCGAGGCCGTGCAGCTCGTCATCCAGGCAGGCGCCATGGGCCAGGGCGGAGAGCTATTCGTGCTCGACATGGGCGAGCCGGTGAAGATCACTCAGCTCGCAGAGGAGATAGTCCGCCTATCCGGCATGGAACCCGGAAAGGACATAAAAATCACCTACACCGGCGTACGCCCTGGAGAGAAGCTGTTCGAGGAGATACTCACCACCGAAGAAGTGGCCGCCACCACCAGGCACAAGAAGATATTCGTGGCGAAGGACGCAGAGCCGGATGTGGAGACTCTGAGAGCTACGATGAGACAGATAGCGTCGGCGGTGGATGGAGGTGCCGGACCAGACCAAGGACGAGAATCGCTTGTGG
>CAYYHF010000208.1:0-4898 GCA_964471415.1 uncultured Clostridia bacterium
CATCGACCAGCCGAGTCAGGTGTTCCAGTGCCGAGTCGGGCATTCTGGTCGCCGCAAGCTCACTAGCTAGGCCGTCCAAGTTCTTCTTGACTATGAACAAGTCCCTGAGGTCCAGCACATTTATCTCCGACACGTAAGACCCAAACCTTGGGTATACAGTAACAAGCCCTTGCTCCTTCAGGCGCAGGAGGGCCTCTCGCAAGGGTGTCCGGCTAATGCCCAGTTCGCGGCAGATTTCCTTTTCATCTATGAGCATGCCGGGCTCATATTGCACGTAGATGATTCGGTCCCTCATGGTCTCATATACGTCTTGCTTCTGTGACAACGCCATCGCCTCCTCACTAGCCTCCAATGTTGGGCATCAAGATGTCGATTTCGTGTCTAGGCCCCAGCAACACAACGTTGTCCTTTACCAACCGGCCATCTACGGCGACAAGAACAGGTTGCTTGGCGCCGGATTGATGAACCGGCTCCTGGTTTGTCCAAAGATCCAAGCGTCCCTCGGTCGCCAAATCCATGAAATCCTGTAGCATCATGCCCGGCTGCAGCGCATATGTTTTCTCCTTGAGGCCCATACGGGTCCTGAGCATGCCGTGGTACCTCACAACTATGTTCATTTCGTCGGCTCTCCGGTCATCATGAACTCCCCAAGGCCGAGCTCCGCGAGCTTCGCACTGGTGGGTATGCCGAACTCATCCCACGCCCTGACCTGGTAATACTGGTTCAGCATCTCTCCTAGGTGCGGCAGGTTGAGCGCGGCGCCTCCGGTATTCCGTCTTGACGTAGTGATGCGCAACGGCAGATTGTCGTCCTTCCTGCTTGCGCCGTGACGTACATTGTACATGCGCTTCATGTTGTAGATTCGTTCACCCGTCAGCATCAACTCATCTACATCCACATCCCAATCCATGACGGCATTCATCCATTCCACGACTTGCGAAATGGGCAGACCGCATCCTAGCGTGAACTTGCAGAGTTTCAAGGAATCGTACATACCCATGGCATCTTGTAGTTTGGACGTCATCCAGCCCTTCTTGTCGATGCCGAATCTGTCTTGGCTCTCGTGAAGGCCGATCTCCGGCATCACCCCACCCTTTTCGAACATGTGGGTGAACCCCGCAAGATGGCACCCTCCGCGGTTGGATGTTGCATACGACAATGCCACCGAGTTGTGGGCACGCGGATCGTGCGCCGGGAATTCGAGCCCTTTGGTATGAATGGCGAATTCCTCTGCAACTCCTCCCAACTCCTCCGCGCACCGCCGAACCCCTTCGCCAAGCAGATCGCCTATCCCTTGGCGAAAAGCGATCATCCTTATCAATGTCAGGACGACATCAGCGTCTCCCCACTTCACTTCCAGGCCACTGCAATCCGCTTTGCTCAGAAGACCCCTTTCATAGGCCTCCATAGCAAAGGCTATCACTGACCCTGTGGAGATGGTGTCAAGGCCATATCTGTTGCACAGATCGTTCGCGGCACATATCGCCTCAAGATCATCCACCAGGCAATTGGCTCCCAGCATGGAAATGGTTTCGTACTCGGGGCCACTGCCTGATATGCCGGCGAAAGGTCCTGCGGAAATGGATATCTCCCGTCCACAGCCTATCGGGCAATTGGCGCAGTGGTATCTGCCCGTGAGCATTCGTGCGGCCATTGCTTCTCCATTTACGCTCTCAGACTTTCCCCAGGTGCCCAACGCCCAGTTCTTTATGGGCATGTCGCCTATGAACTCGTTGCTTTCCAGCCCTCCCGCAGTGCCATATGCCCTCATACCCTGACCTTGCTCCGCAAGAACCCGCGACCACCGCCGAATGGATTCACTTACTGCATCGGGGTCGGCGATCCGAGGCGACTGCGTTCCCTGCGCTACTACTATCGCCTTGAGGTTCTTGGATCCCATGACCGCCCCCACTCCGCAGCGCCCAGCGGCCCTGGCATGACGGCCGTCTGTCATGATGCTGGCGTAGCTCACCATGTTCTCTCCTGCAGGTCCGATACTCGCCACAGTGACCTGCTGCCCATGGACGCTCTTGAGCGCATCGTCCACCTCATACGTGTCCTTGCCTGCGAGATTCCCCGCATCCAGCAATTGTGCCCCTTGCTCTGACACATAAAGGCAACACGGCTTGCGAGCCCGCCCTGTTATGATAATACCATCCAATCCCGATCTCTTTAGCTTGAGCCCGAATGTCCCGCCCACATCGGATTCTGCATACATTCCAGTCAAGGGCGACTTAGTGACCACTGCCAGCCTGGCCGATGTCGGTAGCCTGGTCCCAGCGAAAGGACCGGTAAGAAGAATGAGAGCATTCTCGGGACCCAGCGGACGGGAGAGCGGATTCGTCTCTTTGTTCAGATAGTAAGTCCCAAGACCGGAGCCTCCGATGTACTTTCTGGCTAAGGCGCCGTTCAGCCGCTCAACCGTGATGTCCGACGACCCAAGATCAACTCTGAGCACTCTTCCTGCGTGGCCAAACAAACCAGTCCCACCCCTCTGCCCCTGGAATTGGGCGACGGGAGTTGCCCGACCACTCCCGCGCGACTCCCGCGCCCGCCAATTCGTGCACCGTCAGTTGCGAACCATCTGTCCTTCTTTCATGACTGCTACGACATTCCGCATGTCCTCGACGTTGTCCAGGGGATTCCCGTCTATCACAATGATATCGGCCAGCTTGCCCGCTTCTATGCTGCCCGTAACATCAGACAGGCCACAGAGCTCCGCGCCGTTCACGGTCGCTATCCTGATGGCCTCAAGACTAGAGAAACCGGCTTCGATGAACGTGGAGAGCTCATCGGCAACATGGCCGTGGTAAGTGTCGCCGCCTATGGCCAACTTCACATTGTACTTGCGGGCGATGCGCAGATTCTCCACATAGTTCTCTGCAATCCCCTTCAAGCGATCGCTGTAGGGGATGCCGGGGGTCTTCACTGCCGCCTTCGTCACCCCGGTATTGACCACAAGGAAGCTCCCTTTTTCCGCGATCATCTTGAGTTCGTCTTCTGTCAGCAGCATACCGTGCTCAATCGAATCCAAGCCCGCTTCAACAGCCCACTTTAGGCCGTCCCCTCCGTGCGCGTGCCCAGTTATCCGCCTATTGGCGCGATGGGCCTCCTCAATGGCAGCAACGATTTCTTCTCTGGTGTACTCTGACGCCAGGGGGTTCGATCCCACCGTAGACATGCCGCCTGTGATGATGAACTTAACCTGGTCGACACCGGCCTTGATCTGTGTGCGAACTGCTTTCCGCACAGCATCGACACCATCGGCCTCAACGCCCAGGTACCAACCGTGACCGCCGGTGCGGCATATGGGCTGCCCACAGATTATGAGCCTCGGCCCCAGCATCAGTCCCTCGTTGATAGCACCTCTCCAGATCTTGTCCAGGAATTCTCGTTCGCCCGCAACTCTCAGCGTAGTAATGCCCGAGCGCAGCAGCTGCTCTGCGTTCTTGACCCCCTTGATGGCCGTGTAGCACAGATGCTCTCTGGCCTGCGCCTCCTCATCGCCCATATCCAACCCAAGATGATCATGGCCATCGATGATGCCCGGCATAACCGTGAACGAACTGAAGTCGTGTACATCTGCGTCCGTACCCGCGCCCGCGCCTGCGCCTGCATTGGCGGCCGCCGGCGATCCTGCCCGAACCGAACTGATCTTGCCATCGACGATGGTGATCTCGGCGTTTTCAAGAACCTCATCATGTGCCCCAGTGATCAGCCGACCGCATCTTAGCACTGTCTTCAAAAGTATCTTCTCCTTTAGCTATGTCTATGTCGCTGTCGCCCGCATCGGCCCTATCGCCCGAATTGCCGCGGAGCGCGCTCACTCATGAGGTTGCCGTATATAGGCGAACTCCTCGTCGATCTGAGCTTGGTCCAAAGGCTCGGTCATGAGACTGACCACCACTCCAACAACCAGACCCACGATCCAGCCTACCAGCCCTTCGTGTATGATCGTGGCCCTCCACGGGGTTTGGTACCATATAATCACGGCGAGCAGTCCCGACAGCATCGACGCAATGGCACCCTGCTTGTTGAACCTCTTCCAGTAGAGGGAGAGTATCAAAGACGGGCCAAACGTGGCAGATAGACCGCCCGAAGCATACAAAGTCAGCCACATGACCGACTGCGGGGTGCGGTAGCAGATGTACGCGCCGAGCACTGATACGACAAGCACTGCTATCCTCGATAGCGAGACCACTTTCTTGTCGGAAGCCTCTTTGTTGATGAAGCCCTTGTACAGGTCCACTGACAGGGTCGTCGCAACGCTCAGCAACTGCGAGTCCACTGTAGACATGAGAAGCGCCAGCAATGCTGCGAAAAGAATGCCGGCTACCCACGGATTGATTAGCGTCAACACACTGGGGAAAATGGTTTCCGGATCTGCCAGATTAGGGAAGAAGACTCTGCCGGCATAGCCGATCATCCAGGAGGTCCAGTAGTTGATCAGGAGTGCTACCTGCCCGAACACCGCCATCTCGTAAGCTTGTTTAGAATTCTCAATGGCGAAGTTTCTTATGGTATCATGGGGCCTTCCGATGACCACGAACACTGTGGTGAAGCTGTACCACACGAACCCGAGCAGCGCCGCCCCTGCCTTGCCCAAGTTCACCGTCATGAGCGTTGGATCTATTTCCTTCAGGGTTGCCAGCATGGATCCCCATCCGCCGGCCTTCGACACTAGAAACACCGAGATGAGCGCGCCGCCGGCAAGAATGACCCACCCTTGAATGTAGTCAGTAAGACATACAGCCTTGAATCCGCCCAACATGCAGTATATCGTAACAACGGCCACCGAGAACAGCAGCGCGGCCAAGGGGGGCACATTAAACAGCGATGGTATTCCCTTGATGCAGGCGCTGTACTGGGCGGCGATATACGGCACGATGAAACCCATC
>CAYYHF010000209.1:0-4833 GCA_964471415.1 uncultured Clostridia bacterium
GCGCCAGCGGGGCGAGGATCCTCGTCACCTTGCTTCACGAGATGCAGAAGAGAGAGATCAAATGTGGACTGGCCACTTTGTGCATCGGCGGCGGCATGGGCATAGCAATGATCGTCGAAAGATAGACCTTCAATCTATGGGTACCTAAGTAGCTCTTAGCACGGTTTTGCGCGGTGTGCCCGTTCGCGTGATAATCCCCGCTAGACGCCTGTTAGGCGTCGAGGTAGGCGTAACTTGGGCGCAAGCTGTGTCGCGGAATTGGCGCGCGTGTTCGACATCTCGGACAGCACAGTCAGGCAATGGATCGAACGCCATGAGCATAACGGCGTTGACAGTCTTGACGACAAGCGCACGTAGCGGCAGGCCGCCGAAGGTTTCGGCGGCCGCCCGCGGCCCAGTCTCCCATGATACTGAAGGCCGCATGACCTTGAACGACCATGTCAGTGGCCTGCTGTCACGACAGCGATGGCGCGTCTGTGTTGGTGTACTTGAAAATCTCGCCGAACGTCTTCCACACTTCCACAGCCTCCGGGCTCTTAAGCGACAACTTGCCGCTCCAAGTGGGTAATGCATAGGTTCTACGACCCAGGCGGGCGGCAAAATGCCCGTTTTCGGGGCCGAAATCGGATGAGGCGAGCGCGCGGGCCCGCGGAAGGGAAAGATATGTGGGTAGGGTGCAATGGCTTGTCCGCACTGACTCCGTCCCCGACTGCCCGCTACGGATGTATACGGCTACAAGCCGGCGAGTTGGAGCGCAATGCGGGTTTAGCTGGCCTTTAGGATTCGTCGGTTTTCACAACGCTTTTGTCGCTATGTGTCGCAGATCGCGGCAATGGCTATTGCATGACCGAGTGTATGGTCGCATAAGCCCGGACGGCCGGAGAATCGAAGGGCTGCCGCGGCAGTCGGCCGGATCCTGAGACCGGCAATTGGGTATATATGCCGTGTTCTGCCGTGTAACGGTAAGCCCGATCGGGCTTTCTGCCAACATGACTCCGCCCCGTTCGCTCGGTGGGTCTACTCACTCGACTATGCATCAACCAATGTCGGGAAATCCGACAGATGGTTGTTCCCGCATCGCCTGCTTTCGGGGGAAGGGGCTTTGACGCGTCCCCAGCCCTCCACGAGAATATCTCGAGTCTGCCTGAGACCGCAGCCGATGTAGTCGCCGCACCCGCAAGCAGCACAAGCATAGCGCAAAAAGCCGCAAGCCTCAGCCACCAAGAAGTCCTCATGAGCGCATTTGCTCTACTCCTGCCAGCCCGATTCAGTCACTTGAGTCGGTCGCTCGCGTAGCCCCGAGGATGCACGCTATGCCACTTCCAGGCTGAGGATATGATCTCCTCGATGGACGCGCGGCACGGCGCCCAGCCCAGTTCCTCCCTGGCTCGATCCGACGAGGCTACCAGGACTGCAGGGTCTCCCGGGCGACGCTCGGCGTGATGCGCGGGTATGCTAGATCCCACAACGTTCTCGGCTGCAGCCAGCACCTCCAGTACCGAAAATCCCGAGCCGTTCCCCAAGTTGTAGGCAGTGGTGTCCGCGCCTCGAGCCAGGGCCTCCATGGCCAGCAGGTGCGCATCGGCTAAGTCGTCCACGTGTATGTAGTCGCGCACGCACGTGCCGTCCGGCGTTGGGTAGTCAGTCCCGAACACCCTGATCTCGTCCTGCAGCTTGAGAGCCGTGCGAAGCACGATTGGGATGAGGTGCGTTTCGGGGTCGTGTGCTTCTCCGATGATCCCCGACTCGCCCGCGCCGGCCGCGTTAAAGTAGCGCAACGACAAGGACCGGACGCCGTGGGCATGGCGATAGCCCGCCAACATGTGCTCAATGGCTAGCTTGGTCATGCCGTAGGTGCTTTGCGGTTCCTTGGGATGATCCTCGCGCATGGGAGTCTCGACAGGCTCGCCGTATACAGCGGCTGAAGATGAGAAGACCAACATGTCGATGGCGGCGTCAACCATGGCGTCCAGCAGACCGATGGCGCGCCCAACGTTGTTTCGCCAGTACTTGGACGGGTCCCGCATCGATTCTCCGACCAGACTGGCCGCAGCAAAGTGCATGACAACATCGATGCCGCGGGAAGTCAGCACATCGCGCACCAGCGCGCGATCCCCGGCATCGCCCACGACTAGCTCAGCGTGACCGATGCTGCGTCCAGCGCCGCGATCCGCATCGGGTCCGACATCGCGATGCCCCTTATCGCAGGCCGACCGATCCGCCGCTCGGCGCCTCGCAGCTGCGTCAGCTGCGTGTTTGGCACCCTCCACCGCCTCCGCATGGCCGGTGGACAAGTTGTCTAGGACCACCACATCGTGGTTTGATTCCAAAAGACGGCAGACAACGTGGCTTCCTACATAGCCCGCTCCCCCCACCGCAAGCACTTTCATCAGACCAGCCCCCTTCAGTTGCGTCTGCGCATGGTCTGCAACTTCCACAGCGAGCCCTCCATAACCTGCAAACACAGAGGTGGTACATCGCGCACCAAAGTGTCAAACCTTGAAACCAGCCACCAGCTGCCGCAATTGCCCGGACATGCGCGCCAGCACTTGAGACGAAGCAGCCACCTCCTGAATCGTCGCGCCTATCTGCTCTGAGAAGGCCGATACCTCTTCCACTGCGGCCGCGCCCTCCTCGGATAGGGCCGCGATGCTCTCCACCTCCTGTTTGACGTGAGCAGCCTCCGCCAAGGCTCGGCGGGAGTCCTCGGTATTGCTGTCTGCCACAGCGGATACCTCGCGGATGGCCTCAAGCATTTGCGCGCTGGCCTCCCTGGACTCAGCCGACACGGCGACTAGGTTGTCGATGGCCTCCTCCGACCCGCGGGCAGCGCTCAGGATCTCCGCCAGAGCGGCCCCGGCCTCCTCTGACATGCGGTGCCCCTTCTCAACCTGGTCTCCCTGCGCCTTCATCATAGCCACCGTCTGTTCCGTGGCCCTCCTCACACTGTCGATTAGACTGGCAATGGCCTTGGTCTCGCCGGCCGACTTCTCCGCCAGCTTGCGCACTTCATCCGCAACCACCGCAAATCCGCGACCGTGCTCGCCTGCGCGCGCGGCCTCTATGGCCGCATTCAGAGCGAGTAGGTTAGTCTGGTCCGCGATATCTCCGATGACATCTACGATCTTGCCGATCTCCTCTGAGTATCTATCGAGTTCGGCGATTTTCTCAGACGCCTCTGTAGTCTTGTCGTGAATTTCCGCTATGCCCTCCACCATGCTATGGACGGACCTGCGCCCCTCGGCGGCAACGTCCGCGTTGCGCCCGACCGCGGAACGCACCTCATCCAGCAAGTCGAGCGTCTGCTGAATCGACTGCTCCAGCGACTCGAAGGCCAGCGCAGCCTGGCGGGTCGCGGCTGACTGCGCCTCGGCGCCCGAGGCCAATCGCGACACGTGCGCCTCAAGCTCGGCAACGGACTGGGCGCTCCTGACCGCGCCGGCTCTCTGCTCATCGGCGCCGGATGCGATCTCCTGCATGGTATGAGATACATGCTGCACCGCGTTGGCCGATTCCACCGTCCCGGCCGACAGCTGTTCGCTGGCCATAGCCAGTTCGTGAGCCGCTGCAGCCGCCTGCGACACAACGCCCCGCAAACTGCTGAGCATGTCTGAGAAAGCCCGCGCAAGTATGCCCACTTCGTCCTTGGAGTCCACATCCACCGTCTGGGTGAGGTCGCCCTGCGCGGCCACGGCAGCAACGGTCACGAGCTCGCGGATAGGCTTGGTCATACCGCGGGCGGTCAGAATCCCGGTGGTCAGCCCCACTACCAGCAGCGCTGCAGCCACAGTCAACGCCAGGACGTGGCTGCTCTCTACATTGCCCACAGCTCCTGCTACAATTGCCTGGGATGACTCGCCAATGATCATGACGAGCTCGTCTAGGATCGCCGACACCATTTCCGCCGCCTGACCGCCAGCAAAACGCATCCTGAGCATTGCATCTTCCTTCAGTCCTTGTTCTGACAGGTGAATGATCGCCTCCGCCAATCCCACGTAATCTTCCCAGCAAACATCCAGGCTCTCCATAAGCTCCGCAGCCTCTTCAAAGCTGAGGGCTTCGCGCAGCGCCTTGACACTCTCCTCGAACCTGGCCCGGTTGCCGTCAATCCTCATCCTGCAGGAAGACATCTCCGTGCCGCCCTGCCCCAGGATGTGCTGGAGCAGATTGCGGCGCATATCCACAACCTCCGCCGATGCTCTCAGCACTGACTCTGTCTGCGGCAGACATCCCATACCCAAGGCATCGATGTCGGCAGCCAGCAATCGGAGCCTGCTGATCGCAAGCCAGCCCAGTAAGCCCATGATCAGCACAAGCAACCCCACCAGCAGCATGATCCTGGCGGCCATCTTCATGTCCTGCAACCGCTTCGCCATGTGCGACCTCCCCTCCCATTTCGAACCGGTCATCATGCATTTTGGCTTTCGTTACTAACATCGGCACAGTGTACTGTGAACTTAAGTTCCCCGTCCGACTGAGAAGACTTCATTCCAAAAGTGGAGTGTGTGTGAAGGAGTTCTTCCGTCTGTGTAGAATGACCATGAATGATATGACATGCGGCCCAATTGGATACTGGCTTTCCTCCAACGGGAAATGCGAAAGACAAGAAAGGGAGGTTGTTCATGATGCACAGGTCAAGACGGGGGATTGGTGTTCTCTTGGTGGTTGCGGCGCTCTGCATCGCCGGCGTGACCTCTGGCCCTGGCGCCAAGGCGCTGGCGGCGTCCTACTCCGAAGCCCCGATGCTGGCTGACTTGGTTAGGCAGGGGAAGCTGAAACCCCTGGATCAGAGGCTCCCGGAGAAGCCCATGGTGGTGCCTCCGGTGAAGGAGA
>CAYYHF010000210.1:0-4815 GCA_964471415.1 uncultured Clostridia bacterium
GACCGCGAACTCCTACGATGAGCTCGGCAGGCTCAAGCGCGCGACATACCCGGACCGTACGTACGCAACGTTCTACTACGATGAGGAGGCAAGGATTCAGGCGTTCTGCGATAGCTTTTTCAGCAGGAGAAGCGATGTTCGGTTCATCAAGGATGCATATTACGGCGTACCTCTTGCCTATGATCTCATGTCCTACACCTGCGCCTCCTTTGTATCTGATGCACTAGCTGCTGGGGGTTTGGAGCTGCCAATAAAGTACCCGAACCCTCTGGATGTTGAGAGCCAGCTGATAGGAATGCAGTTCTGGTGCGTTGAGCTTCCACGGTTCTTTGGAGAGAACGTAGGGGACGTTATCGTCAATCGGACGCGCTACCTCCGGGATCAGCTGAAGGGAAGGTGGCATGGTGTGACACGGCCGAAAGAACCTATGAGGTTTCTCCTTGTGTTGCTGGGGTGCCTGACGCCGTTCCTGTGGCTGGTTTGCAGAGCCGTAGACCTGTCTGTGTCTCTGGAGTACAGCATATACGAGCCAGAACAGCGCCGAGTAATCCTGGAGCGGTACGTCCAGATGCTTGAGCAATATGGGATTATCGCATGTATAGCGATGCCCATATCAGTGGCGCTACTACCGCGTGTGTTTGCGCGACTCGCACATGATCGTCCGGGAGTGACCGCTGCTGGAGCCCTAAGAGACGGCGCGCTGGTGTGCCTGATCAACTCCCTGATACTACTCCTGTTCTACGTGCTTGCCGTGCGCGTCAGACGATAGCAGCAGAGTCCGGCACAGCCGCTGAACGGCAGTTGCGGATCGAGTGACTCGGCCATAGCGCGTCCATGCAGTAGTGGATCTGGGTCTTGCCTGCGACTGCAGTGAAAAGCGGCGCTCTCTCCCGGATCGGCCGAGCGAACGGCATCCCTACCGTGATCGCCGAGGACGTGCGCGGCCGAGTCGACAGGATAACGCACGGGCACGGCGGCCTGCCCGTTCTGGTCCTGGACTACGAGTACGACTCCGTGGGCAACGTGGTCAGGATAAACGGGCGGGAGTACACGTACGACCGGCTCGGACGGTTCGTTGGGTACCAGAGACCGACCCAGTCGGGAACCGTAGAGTGGGTTGGGTACAACTACGATCGCGCAGGGAACAGGATTTCGGAGTCGGTCGGCGGCGTGATCGGCAGGAGTTACTCGTATGATCGGGGAAATTATCTCAGGAGAACCATAGACGGAACCGGGCGATCCTCTCCCGCCGGAACCCGGGAGAACGGCCGTCCGATACATAGTCACGCACGGCAAGTATCTGGCCAAGATAGCGCAGGAAGGCGCGGGCCCGGCCCAGACCTACTTCCTGCATACCGACATGCTGGGGTCCGTAAGGGCAGTCACAGACATAACGGGCCATGTAGTCGCGAGTTTCGACTACGAGCCGTTTGGGCTCCTGATCGAACAGTCCGGCCCCGCGTCCGCCGGAGCGGAGAGGTACACCGGGAAGCCGCGCGATGCCGCTCTAGGCCTATACTACTTCGGCGCCAGGTACTACGACCCCGGGCTGGGGAGGTTCATAACGGCCGATCCGGCGAGGCATGGATGCAATTGGTACGAGTACGCATACTGCAACCCGCTGGTGTTTGTCGATCCCGATGGCAGAATGCCTGAAGCAGCAGACACGATGACAAGGCACTATCCAACGCTGATCGCCGGCGGAGTGGCCTACCTGCTTCTTCGACCGATGACTCAGGTAATCGCCACATTGCAGGATATGCTCTGGTCCAAGTGCACAACGCATGTTGATACGATTACCACGACAGAAGAGCCGGATAGGGAGTACATTATTCTTGTGCATTTCACTGACGCAGCGTCCGCTTCTGCCATAGCACAATCGGGGGCGCTGAGACCGGGCTCAAAGGGTTTCCCATTTCTCACCACGCCCGATATGATCGGCAAGCCGGCTGCGCAGGTCGAGTATCAACTTGGCCTCGCCCCCGGAAGAGGATCATGGGTGTTTGGGGTGAGGATAGAGCCAAGCAAGGTGGTCTATCGGGGATGTTCCGTCCCGTTCGCCTCGGGCCAGGTGTACAACCCTGGGGGCGCGCCTGAGTTCGTAACGTGGTACGAGATTCCTCAAAAGGACTGGCGCTTCAGCTGCCCAACTGCCTCATTTGTCTCAACGCGTGCATCGTTCCGGAGAGACTAGCATCGGCAACCGGATTCCTCATACCTGTGGAAAGGATGCATTACAATGGACTTCACTCAAAAGATACTTCATACCGCAGAGAGAACGTGGTCAACTGGGAAGGGCCAGATGGGAGAAGTTGCGCTAGCCTTGAGGGATCTTCACGGTTCTCTGGGCCCCGAGGAGAAAACCCAGCTTGTAGCGGCTGTAGTGAGTCTGCTCGAACAACGGGATCCGCGGGTCTTTGACGAGCTATGCTGGCTGTGCGATATGCTCACCATCGAAGAGGCAACTCCGGTCCTGATGGAGATGCTCCGCGACAAAGAGTTCGCGTCCAGGCATGGAGTGGAAGTTGCAGTGGCGCTTTCGCGCCAGGGAGCCAGGCAGGCCGCGGCATTGCTCATGAGGATCGTCCATGAGCGGCTGAGTTCTCCATCGCTGCGGAAGCGTCGTAATCGGCTCACTCATCCGTGTCTCATTGCTCTGGCGAGAGGCACTCCCATTGCTGTGGCGCCGTACCTGAGGATCGTGTTTGAGGACGAGATGAGGAATGGTTTCAAGTCCTGGCCCGCGGGACCCGAGTTCTACTGGGTGGGTGGGACGCTGCAGATGCTGATGGCCGAGATTGTGTCGGAGTTCGGCGCCGATGGTGTGGAGCTAATCAAGGACGTGTTCCGCGGCACGCCGGCGCAATGGGAGGCCTATCTGAGGGAAGCGCTTTCCGAGACTGTGCGGGCGCTGGTCGAGCCTGGGCCGGGCGGGATCAGCCCTCCCCCGGTATCCGAGGAGGCTGTTCAGAGGTTACGGGAGTATATGGAGTTGCTCAGCCCCACTACGAACTACGTCACGCCCGCGCTTCCGCCCAGGGACGATGACGGCGAGTTTGTGGAACCGTGGCATCGCCGATGCGCAGAGAATCAGCAGGCATGCCCATGGACGGCAATGCCGAACGATACTGCCTTCGAGGCATCGCGGCGTACCCGCAGTCCGATCACCGCAGCCAGAACGAAGGAGATAACCTTCATGAGACGGAACGTTCATGTGGTCAAGCACTTGCAGGGTTGGGCCGTAGTACTAGAAGGCTACGAAAGGCCCTCCTTTACCACTCGGACTAAATGTGAGGCAATCGCGGTAGGCAGAGCCTTAGCAGCTCACGAGCGGTCCGAATTCACCATATATGACGAGGACGGTCGCATATTGCAGCAGGATAGCTACTGCAAAGACCCATGCCCGCCGGAGAGCTGAGCCGACTCACCGTGGAAAGGCCTGCCCAGAGCCGGACTGGGGGTTACACGAGGTCCACGTACAGCCGCGCCTACGATGATTCATACCTCACCGTGACCATCAGCGATGAGCTCGCCCGCAAGACGAGGGAGGTCCATGACGGCCTGGGCCGGTTCACGATAGCCCCGAGTTCGACAGTGAATAGGCACACGCGCGGAATGAAAAGCCCGATAGCTCGGGGCAAGCATAAATCGAACCGGGAAATCGAAAAACGAGCAGGCACACATATTGACAGATCATGTCTGGACACGCTGGCCATATCCTGACATAATGTAGGCGTGTATGTGAGAAGAACCAAGCGAACCAATAAGGACGGATCCACCGTTGCCTATCTGCAGCTCGCTCACAACGAGCGGCACCCTGTGACGGGCAATCCGGTCGCCAAGGTCATCTGGAGTTTCGGGCGCGAAGACTCGGTGGACAAGAAGGCGCTCCGAAGGCTCATGCAGAGCATAGCCAGCGTCCTGGACCCCGAAGACGAGATCGCGGCCGAGGCGGGCGTTGAGTTGGGGTCGATCTCCATCGGTTCCGACAAGTCGTTGGGCGGAGCGTGGGTTTTGGATCAACTCTGGGAGAAACTCGGCATACGGGCGGCAGTTGGCGAATTGCTCCGCGAGAGGCAGTTCGAGGCGCCGGTAGAAAGGGCGATCTTCGCCATGAGGGCGAACCGCGCCATGGATTTGCTGATCGAAAACAACGAGCACATTCAGGAAAGGGTGTTCTTCTCCACAGCGAACCTGCTCAACCTGGAAGTGGACCTTATCTATTTCGATACCACATCGACTTACTTCGAAGTCGAGCCCGGTTTTGGCGAAGAAGAGGAGTTACGTAGGGCCGGGTGATCACAGTGGTGGACAGAGGATTCTCTTCCGCCCCCAACCTGCGTTGTCTGCAAAGAGCGGGCGGTCACTACATAGCCGGGGAGCGGATGCGCGCCGATGTCAAGACCGTGGAAGAGGCCCTGGCTCGCCCAGGACGGTACAAGCCGGTCAAGGAGAACCTCAAGATCAAAGAAATCATAGTCGGCGATGGAGAGGCGCGGGTGCGATACGTGCTGGCGAGGAATCCCCTGGACGCGAAGAACTTCCCCCGCATCGATCAGGCCAAGGTGAAGAAGGAAGCGCGGCTTGACGGCAAGTATCTTCTGAGAACCTCGGACGATGCTCTGTCTCCCGAAGACGTGGCCTTGGGCTAGAAGCAACTCCTCGAGGTCGAAGACGCCTTCCGCGCTCTTAAGTCCACGCTTGATCTGCGGCCGATGTACCGCCGGGCCTCCGACCGGATACGGGCCCATGTTCTCCTCTGCTGGCTGGCGCTTCTCCTGGTGCGCGTAGCCGAAAACAAGGTCGGCGATACGT
>CAYYHF010000211.1:0-4805 GCA_964471415.1 uncultured Clostridia bacterium
GCGGATGGAACGAGGATATCATCTACCACATCATGGGGCCGAGCTGGGCTACTCCCGGCGCCGTAATCGCGTCTTACTCCTTCCCTGTGAGCATTGCTGGGCTGGAGTATCACCCCGATGGCGTGCTGTGGGTATCCACCAACTCCGCTCCTGACATGATCTACGCGATCCACATGGAATCCCTTGCCGTGATCCATCAGTTCCAGCACCCGTACCACGGGGACTACTCCGGCGCGGGGCTGGCGCTCAACGCCGATGGCAACCTGTGGGTCGCATCCCAAACAAACAACTACGTCTACCTGATCGACACCGAGATGCCGCTGAGCGCCGGCATAATCGTCCAGCCTACAAGCGGGACTGTGCCCACAGGACAGACCGCGGACCTTACTGTGACGATCAAAGCAGCCGAGCTCGGCAAACCAGGTCAGGATGTGCGCAAGTACCTTGAGATCCTGACAAACGATCCGATCAACCCAGCGCTCTTCGTGGACCTCATCGTCCACATCGAAGCTGGGCCTGCCATAGTCGAAGCCACCGCTACTCCTGTGATCGGCCAACCTCCCCTCACAGTGGCCTTCGCCGCCACCGTTGAGGCGGGCGCCAAGCCGATAACTGACATGTGGTGGGAATTCGGCGATGGGAGCGAACCTGTCCATGAGGCGGAGACAACACATGTCTACACTGATCTCGGGGTATACAAAGCAATCTTCCACGCGGTAGATGAGAACGAGGTTGAAGCGACTGCCGAGCTGACAGTCACAGTCAAGTGGCTGCCCGTTCTGGGGGTAGAGCCTGAAGAGTTCGATGAGATCATTCCAGTCGGAGAGGAAGAGCAAGCCGTCTTGACAGTGAGCAACACCGGCGTTGCGCCGATGAACTTCGAGATCGCAGTCGCGCCGAGCTTCGCCGGAAGCCCTGAATGGAAAGAATACATCGCCTCGGAGCCTGTAAAGGGCGACTACGCTTCCGAACCTCGGGGCTATGCGGGCGCAGGCGCCGGCGGTCCTGATGAGTATGGCTACATCTGGATCGACAGCAAGAACCCCGGTGGACCTGCTTTCGATTGGGTGGAAATCAGCGAACTCGGAACACGCGTATACTTGGGAGACGACGATGGCGCAATGGTGCCCCTGCCCTTCACCTTCCCGTTTTACGGTGAGGCGAAGACGCAGATCGGCATAAGCGCCAACGGCTATCTCAGCTTCGATCCCGACTCCATCAACTACTACTGGACAAACGCGCCGATTCCCACATCGGCAAAGCCCAACGACATGCTCGCCGTATTCTGGGATGACCTCTATCCAGGCGGCGGCGGAGAAATCTACTACTACAACGATGCCGCGGGTGAGCGCTTCATCGTTGAGTACAAGAACGTGCCCAGATTGGGCGGGTCGGCAAGCTACACGTTCCAGGTGATCCTGAAGCCCAATGGGACGGTAATCTACCAGTATCTCAACATGGTGGGGGCCGTCAATTCAGCCACGGTCGGAATCGAGGATTCCACGGGAACCGATGGCCTCCAGGTAGTCTACAACGCCTCCTATATCGAAGACGACCTGGCGATAGGCTTCGCGCCGATCGGATCGATCCTCAGGATCAACCCAACATCGGGATATCTCGTGCCCGGAGGACATCAGGACGTAGTTCTCACACTGGGATCCCCTGACGCTCCATACGGCACATACTCGCTTAACCTATACGTATCGGCCAACGACCCGTACCGTCCGTTCGCGACCATTCCCGTAAAACTCAAGCTCAACGCCGCACCAACGATCGCGATCACGGCGCCTCTCGGCGGAGCCGAGCTGCACGGAATGACCGAGATCAAATGGACGGCAACGGACCCTGACGATAATGCAGATGATCTCCTGATCGACCTTGCATGGACTCGCGATGGTATCGAGTGGCACGAACTCGGAACCGGACTTGCCAACACCGGCGCTTTCGAGTGGAACACCACCCTAGTGGGCGAAGCCGGCGATGCCTTCCGCGTAAAAGCAAGGGCCGCCGACCCGGCAGGCGCCTATCACGAGTTCATCACCGATGAGTTCACCATAATCAACAATGCTCCGACCGCCGACTTCAGCTTCACTCCATCGCCCGCGACAAGGCGCGATGTTGTGAAGTTCGCCGACGAGTCGACCGACGATGGCCGGATCGTGGCATGGCGCTGGGAGTTCGGCGATGGAGCGGAAAGCTCTGAGCAGAACCCGGAGCATCAGTACGCCCAGAAGGGCGAGTTCACCATCAAGCTCACGGTCACCGACAACGGCGGGCTCACAGGAACCGCGGAGAAGACCATCACGGTGGGGAACGCGGCGCCGATCGCAGCGTTCGGCTTCGCCCCAGAGCTCCCCCATTCAGGCGAGGTTGTAACGTTCACCAACGAGTCGACTGATGACGCAGAGATAGTCACGTGCTTCTGGGAGTTCGGCGATGGCGCAACGAGCGTTGCGCACGATCCTACCCATGCATACGCCACATCCGGCGTTTTCACTGTGAAGCTCACGGTGATAGACGACGACAACGCCGCTGACAGCGTGGAGCACACCGTGGAAGTGGTGAACGCGCCTCCAGTGGCCGCGTTCAGCTACTCGCCGGCGTCTCCGACTGTCCGCGACAATGTGCAGTTCACCGACGAGACAGAGGACGATGGCGAAATCGCGACCTGGCTCTGGAATTTCGGAGACGAAACCACCAACGACCAGCAGAATCCGAAGCACAAGTACTCCGCAAAGGGTACGTTCACAGTCACACTTACAGTGACCGACGATGGCGGTCTGTCCGACACGGCCCAGACGGAGATCACCATCGTAAACCTCCCGCCGGAAGTGCAGCTCTTGAAGCCGACAGCCGGAGCGGTATGGACAGGGACGAAGGCCATCGAGTGGGAGGCTTCCGACCCCGACGATGCCGCCTCCACGCTCAAGATCAAGCTCGAGTACGACTACCTAGATGATGCGAACGGCTGGCAGCCGATTGCCGCAAACCAGGACAACACAGGCCAGTATGTGTGGGATACGTCCAAACTGGCAAAGGGCGGTCGGTACAAGGTGAGAGCAACGGCCTCCGACCCAGACGGCGGAACCGCTACGGCCGCGAGCGCAGAGTTCACCATCGTAATCCTCACCCGCATGGTCATGGCGGCGCCCAACCCGGCGACTGACACGGTAACCTTCTACTACGACCTGGGCGAGGCCGGCGGCACGCTCCACGTCTACGACATCGCAGGCCGTCTCATCTTCAGCGTTGAGCTGTCGGCCGGGGCAAACGCGTACGTGTGGAATCTCACCTCACGCGACAGACCGCTGGCCAACGGCGTCTACCTCTACACCGTGGTAAGCGGAACGGCTAAGTCGGAGATAGGCCGGCTGGTGGTGAACCGCTAGGCGCAGATCGGCACGCACGCTTGATACTAGGAGGGGTGAATAATGCGAGTGAGACTATTGGTTCTTGCGCTCTCGGTGGTTCTGGCCGCCGGCGCCGTGTGCTCTGCTGCGGCAGACCCGGTCGGCACTGCGGCAATGCTCGATATAGGTATGGGCGCCCGGGCGCTCGGCATGGGCGGCGCGCATATCGCCGTTGCCGACGATGCGGCGGCCGTGTACTACAACCCTGCAGGCCTCGCCTTCATGGAAGGCAGACACATCGGATCGCTCTACACCAAGCAGTTGGGCGCCGCAGGCTACATGGGACTCGGCTACGCCCAACGCTACGCAGGCATGGGCGCTCTGAGACTGGACGCATCGGACATCGAGGAGACTGACGAGTTCGCCAACATCACCGGGGTATTCGCGGCAACGGACCTGACGTTGATTCTGAGTGCCGGAGCCCCGCTAATGCCGGGGGTCGGCGTGGGCGGCGCGATCAAATACTACTCCCAGGCGCTGCCGGGCAACTCAGGCCGGGGGGTCACCGGCGATATCGGCGCGCTCTTCGCCGCAAGCGGAGGCCGACTCCGCCTTGGCGCGGTCTGCCGCAACGTGCTGGGATCCGTGAAATACTCCAACGGGCACATCGATGCCTTCGACCGCTCCTTGGGAGTTGGTATCGCCGTGCGGCCCATTGACGACCTGCTACTTGCGGCGGATGTCATATGGAAGGACGGCATCGATGCTAGGATCGGCGGCGAGTTCCGGCTGGGCAGGTTGGCCGTGCGCGCCGGCGGCGGATACCAGAGCGACGAGATGTCGTTCTCGGTCGGCGCCGGGTTCCTGATGCCGTTCTTCGGCATCGACTACGCCTATCAGACCCATGCCGTCATGCCCGACAGCCACCGTCTATCGCTGTCCGTCCGATTCTGATCGAGTCGGCACATCTGCTCACACGCAGGGAGCGGCCAGTCCGCTCCCTTGCGCTGTTCACACGCGCAAACCTCGCATATGGAGTACAAAGCAGCCTTGACGACCGCCGGCAGATCGCCTCCACCCCATGCTTATGCCCTGTAGCTTGGCGTTTGTCCATAGGTAGCTAGATAGCGATGGTTTTGTTTGATGATGTATGTGTTCTTCGCAGGACAAACGACATTTATGTCGTATTATCTCTAATCAGCTAGACCAATCTGTTAGTCTTCCCAACTTTAGCCCAACATAGTCAGACGCGCGCTTGTAGTCGCAGCATACTTTCACACAACCTCAAACCTGCTTGGATGCCGACTGAAAGGGGGCGATCCAGACGCCATAGAATTCTGTCTTTTCAGATTTCCCGTCACCGATTTCCATCGTGAACTTCGAATCGACCTCCTATTTGAAAGGGGAGAAATCCGCAGATGGTTCAAAGCCAGCGAAGAGCATTGTGGGCTTTCG
>CAYYHF010000212.1:0-4804 GCA_964471415.1 uncultured Clostridia bacterium
GCACCTCAACAGATGCGAGAGCATCTCCTGTTTCGTGCTGTCATGTCTGACGGGATTGTACCCTCGGACATAGCTGTCCTTTTCCATCTTGAGCAGGATGGATGTGAACGTATCGACGCCGTAGCATCTGCGGACGCTCGCCGCCAGACGGCTGACACAGGTCGCCATCTCGCCGCGTGCGACTTCTATCTGGGTTATCCTGCGGATTGCGAGGCGCGATTTGTCCAGGATGGACTTGAACTCGGCCTTACGGTGCTTACTCAGCATTTGGTTGGTTAGGTTGGTCAGATGCACAGGACTGGCCTGCCGGCCTATCAGCTCAAAGAAAACCTCGTTCTCATCGATCAGGCCAAGATCGAAAGCTCTGTCAAAATCCGCGGTCTCCAGTGAGCAATAGGCGTAACGGTACTCGGACTTGTTGTAGCCCGATGCCCTGTAGAAGGAGTAAGCAATCTCGAAATACCTTGGGAACAGATCGTCCGAGTCGGCTGCCCTTTTCATAGTGTCGAGCCAGTAGTTCAGCTGGCCGCTGTCGCCCAAATAGAACTCCTGCTTGCTGGGGAAGTACAGTCTGCGTGCGGTGCCTTGAGGGACCAACGGCTCGCGGTAGAGGGAGAGGGGTACGGCATGGAGAAGACCATGACACACCGAGTATGCCATGTCAAAGCGATCTTTGGCGGGGATGCTGCATATCAGAATCGCCAGAATCGACGAGCATAGTGTTTCGTACGGCAGACCGCTCAAGAACTCGCCCAGTGTGGCACAATCGCTTTCTGGCAGGCCTAAGCCTGCTTCCTTGCGCAGAAGCTCCTTAGCATCCAAGAAAAGACCTTCCACACATTGCCTGGCAAATATCACAGACAGCAAGTCCTTCGCCAACCCCATGTCGGCAAAGAACTTCTCCCAAACCTCGCGCAACGGGAAGTTATCAAGGGTTTCGCCTGCCGATGATGCACGCCATGTCAGCGGATTCAGAGAGCACTGTGATCCGAGTACATTCGTGGACTTCGAACCGTCATAGTGAGTTGTCTCATACTGGTATTCGCGGTGCTCGTGAACAAGCTCAGAAAGCTTCGCATAGACCTCTTGGATGCGTTCGACGGGCGGCGATAAGGCCGATTCGAGCTCAACAGGATTGTGGGGCTGCTCAACAGTGGGAGTATAGAGCTTGGCCGGATCATACAGACCGAATCCGTTTTCCACGGTATAGACGGGCTGCTTGGCATCGGCAACTTCCTTTGCGCGCATTGACTCTGTTTGGGTGGACGGCTCCAGCGATAGAATCATCTCTTCAGCATCGCTTTGAATGCCGGAAAAACGCTCACTGTCCCGCAGCGCGGACACGATCTCGATGGCTCCCAAGCGCTTGTTCTCATTCTTGCTCTCCGGCAACCTGCCGATTGCGGCCAGAAGCGCTGCTGGTTCCTGCCTGAGCAGCAGGGTTATGCAGTTCTTGCGTAGATCGCCCGCTTTGTACTGCAGCAGGTTCTCAATGATGATGAAATCATCAGTCGTGAGGGCTATGTCCGACAGAATCTTGGCGGCGCACTCACGAATCTGAGAGCTCTTGTCGCCCAGAGCTTCCACTAGCGCGACTTTCTGTTTCTCCGTTGCGGGCCTGCACAGGAAGTTCTGGATGAGGCTGTGCCTGACGACAACGCTCATCTTCTCGCGCAGATCAAGGAGCCTGTCTACATACCGCTGTTGTTCTGTCATCATGTGTAGGCAGAAGATCTGTTTCTCAATGATGTCGGACGCGGTCAACGTCAGCGTGTACCATGGGAACACGCTCTCCTTGAAAACAATCTCCTTCCGGCCAAGCTTTGCTAGGACGTCCCCAAGCAGCTCATAGACCCTCTCCGGCGGATACCCCTGCGGCAGTGACCATATGTCGGGGGCAGTGAAGTCATACCTCGTAATGACCCCATCCGTGAAGAGATTCTCGATACCCCAGGCCAGTACTTCCAGGTCGTCTTCCGCGAGCATCCCACAGGCAATCAGGTTCTGGAGCCTGGGGGTCCAAGTGTGACGAAGGAAATGGAGAGCGATCAGTTTTCGGTATTTCGGAGTATCGCTGACGAGGCCAAGCAAGAGCGGCTCCACATCCGCGACCTCGTCAAAGCCAACGGCCCAGAGGGCCATGTAGATCTGCAGCGCATCGTCGCTCCTAAGGCAGGAGTCCAAGACACATTTGTCGGTTAGGCAGCCATATGCCGTCTCGAAACACTTGCTTACAGCTGTCGGTCTGTCCGGTGGTATTCCCAGTCCGGTCCATGTGTCAAAAGCCCTTATGACAGACGAGAAGCGCATGAGGTTGTTTTCTATGATCAGCTTCAGAATGTGCAGGAAGCCTTCACGTGAGCCCTCATCCATGGTCTCAACAATCGCCTGCCTCAGCCCCTCTTGCAGCTTGGCCGCAAGCAGTAGGTCGCCGACCATCTTGTGCGCGGCTTCGCTCCGGCTCATGAGCAGACCGGCTATGAGCAGCCTTGAGACAAGACCGCCCTCATTCTCACCGTAGATGATGCTATTGGCAATGCCCAAGATCTCGCTGTTTCCCTCATCGATCTCAGCGGCAATCATTGCAGCGTTCAGACGGGAGAACAAGTACGCTTGCTCGTTCTTTCTCAGTTCGCGCGCTATGTCGATCTCGCCTAACGCACTGGCATACATCATGTCCCGCAGCAATGACAGGTTCCTATCAAGATAGAGCATGCTGTACTTTCGACTGCGGAAGGGTTTTCTGAGCCAACCCAACGAGAAGGGGTAGAGGGTGCAGCGTTCCCAGACCTTCTGAAACATCTTCGCGGACTTCTCGCCGAGCAGGATGCCCAAGGCGTCCTGGTATTCGCCTGAAAACACATCGCTCATTTGCTTGGCGTTATCCGGATTCATCAGCTTATTCACCTCGTTGCGCTTCTGCGTATAGGAACGATCATCGCCGGGGATCTCGGCTATGCACGCCAAAAGGGCTGCGGCAAGGTCTCTCGCTTCGCCGGCGCCGGCAATCCACTTCGTTCGTATGCAATCCAGATGAGCGTTGACTGCCTCCAGCTTATCACCATAGTAGTACATTTCGATCTCTCCTAAAACATGGTGCCGGATAGCATTGTGAGCCTGATGAATGTGACCGTGCTCTCTTCATGAAACTGTATCGTCTCATCCAGACTGGTTATCTCTCCGTCATCGACGAAGACCCGGTACAAGCCGTCCGTATAGGCAAGAAGCGCTGCTTCGACCGACTGCCCCACATCAGCGTCCTTGCTGCCAAATCTGCGGCCAAAGCCCACCTTGCCCGTTGAGGCCTGTTCTTCAATGGCGTTTTGCGTCAAGTACCCGACAAAGTCGGAATCGACCTTCTTGGCGTTGAAAGCCCTCACGTTGTCGGTAACGATCGTTTCGACAAACTGCCTCAAGGTCAAGGGCGATTCCGGGACGTCCAGCGGAATGCTCGCCAGATGCTTCTTCTTTCCCGCAGCCTTGACTATGACAAGCACTCTCATGTGTTCACTCCCTCATATCACAACCCTGCGTTACGGGCGGCAACAGGCAAGCTACGGCAGTCGTACGCTTCCGCGCTGGCCGAGTCCATTTCGCTCATTCTTTTCCATTCCTTCGCCTGCTCCAAGCTATCCATAGAGGACTACCCCTTCCTGCACAATCTGCCGCTCAATTGTGGGGGCCGATATGCGCTGGTTGAACTCGCTTTCCTTGCCGACTACCACATCGATGGGCATCGTCTTCCTGTCACGTATTGACCTGCGAATCAGTTTCATCGCATCGATTTCCCTAATGTCCGCATCATCAGCCAACACCACATAGATGTCCAGGTCTGACTCTGCATCCGGCGTGCCGTATGCGTGGGAGCCGAACAGGAACATTCGCTTGACAGGAACGGTGTTGACGATTATCTCCCGGATGACGCTCAGCTCATCCCGTATTCGCTCTTCCATATCAGCATTCCCACCGCTTTCAGCATAACCCGCCAAACGGAACATGATCACGCAGTCGCTAGCATGTGCCATGATTTCGGGAGACCTTAACCAAATCTTCTCCGACCCGGGCGCATTATCCTTTCGGTCGAGCATGCGGGGGGGGTGGCCCAGCGGCCGCATAGCTGATGGCGCTTGGGCTATGAGGCAAGTAGATGTAGACTGTTAGGGGAGCCGTATTGAGAGGATGGAAGATCGACCATGGCAGACCTAGGGAAGAAGCACAGCCCGCGACGATTACTGCCGCTAACGTTGATAGTGTTCTTGGGTTTGGCGTTCGTGGCAGCGACCATGCGCCATGGGATCCTATGCCATGTGAACTACCCGGGCTTCCTGGACAGCGTGCTTGTTCGTCTGAACTCGGCGCGTTGGTCGAGATGTGAAGTGCCGCTTGTCGTGGCGCCAGTGGATCACAACCTAAACGGCGCCTACGATGCCTTCGACATAGTAGCCGGCGCATACAGGGAGGTTGAGCATCGCACACGCTATGATTCCGCGTACTGCCGGGGCGGCTATCCTCCGGACGGCGCGGGGGTCTGCACAGATGTGGTCTGGCGCGCATTGCGCGAGGCGGGATATGATCTCAAGAACCTAATTGACGCGGATATTGCAGCTGGCCCATCTTCATATCCACGTGTGGGCGGCCGCCCCGATCCGAATATCGACTTTCGGCGAGTGCCCAATCTGATCGTGTTCTTCACTCGACACGCGCAGTCCCTGACAACAGCGGTTGTGCCCGGTGATCCCCAGAGCCTTGTCGCTTGGCAGCCGGGCGACATAGTGATCTTCGCCCCTCCCATGGCAAATGTAAG
>CAYYHF010000213.1:0-4782 GCA_964471415.1 uncultured Clostridia bacterium
CTCTTGACCAGGAAGGCGTGGGCCAGCTGGTGGAGATGGGCGTGCAGCGTGGACGGAGCATGCGTCCCAACCTCAAGATCGGCGTCTGCGGCGAACACGGCGGGGATCCGGACTCCATCGATTTCTTCCATCGCGCGGGGCTGGACTATGTTAGCTGTTCGCCGTATCGTGTTCCCATTGCCAGGCTGGCGGCGGCCCAAGCGGAGCTGAAGCATCCGAGAAAGGCTGTTGCAGGAAAAACTGTTGCCTAAGGTGAAATAGACCAATAGGGTCTGCAATCGGCCCACGCGGCGCTTCATGCCGCGTGGGCTATTTGTCCCAGTTGGAACCAGGAGGGGTGCGGTGTGACCGTACGAGAGAGGATCGAGCGGGATGAGGCTGCGCGTCTTTCGCCTTACGCCTCGATTGCCGTCAAATCGCGCGGTCGGGATCGGCAGGAGGAAGCCGATGAGTTCCGCACCTGTTATCAGCGGGACCGCGACCGAATAATCCACTGCAAGGCGTTCAGAAGGCTCAAGCACAAGACGCAGGTGTTCTACTCCCCGGAAGGCGATCACTATCGGACGCGCCTCACGCACACGCTGGAGGTTTCGCAAATTGCGCGCACGATAGCCCGTGCCCTCGGGCTCAACGAGGATCTGACAGAAGCAATTGCGCTCGGGCATGATCTTGGCCATACGCCTTTCGGCCACTCCGGCGAGGCCGCCATGGATGAGGTGCTGCCCGGCGGGTTCCACCACAATGAGCAGAGTCTCAGAGTAGTTGAGTTTGTGGAGCGGCGCAACGGCAGGGAAGAGCGTGGGCTCAACCTCACCTGGGAGGTGAGGAACGGCATATTGTGCCATTCGGCGGACTGGCCCGAGCAGGCGGGCACTTGCGAGGGACAGGTAGTGAAGCTGGCCGACAAGATAGCCTACATAAACCACGATGTGGACGATGCAGTGCGAGCAGGCGTCATTACCGAGCGAATGATTCCCAACGAGGTTCACCGTATTTTGGGCCCGACGAGAAGAGAACGCCTGGATACGCTGGTAGCCGATGTGATCAGGCAGAGCGAGGGCAAGCCCCAGATCTGCCAGAGCCCGGATGTGGCGCGGGGAATGGCTATCCTGCGTGGGTTCATGTTCGAACGTGTCTACGAAGGCTCAGTGGCGAAGATGGAGGCAGACAAAGCCAAGAGGTTGCTGATGGAACTGTTTCACTATTACGTTGGGCATGTGGACGAGCTCATCGGAGATTCGGGGGAGTCTGGGGCTGCTTCCGACCCTGTGCGGATAGCAGTCGACTACATAGCCGGCATGACCGACAGGTACGCCATGAAACAGTGGACGCATCGTTTCGTGCCTGCGCCGTGGACAGTATACTAGCGTAACCGGGTTTAGCAGGCATACTGCATAAGCGGCCAATGTTGCGGAATATTAAGCACACTGCTGTCAGAACGGGGGGAAGCGGGGAAACATTGCGTATAGCAGAAGGGAATTTCGATCCCGGGTCGAATATCGAAACACCAGTCGCACGTGTCCTTGCGGTTTGGATGCCCTCGCTTCCGCCAGGTCGTGAATTCGGAAGCGGGGTTCTTTTTGAGAAAGATGATGGCATTTGCGGCGCAAACCTGCGCCAGGCAGGAGAATGCGCGTTGCCGGAGAACACTACCCCGGCAGGGGTTGGTTTGATGTGACCGGGAGATACAGTGACGACTTGGTGAACCAGGTACGCGATTCCAACGACATACTCTCGGTGGTGTCGGAATTCGTACAGCTCAAGAAGGTTGGCGGAAGGTACGTGGGCCTGTGTCCGTTTCACGCGGAGCGCACTCCGTCCTTCACCGTCTCCCCCGATAAGCAGCTCTTTTACTGCTTCGGCTGCCATGTGGGCGGTAATGTGTTCACCTTCATCATGAAGCTTGAGGGGCTCACATTCCCAGAGGCAGTTAGGCGCTTGGGGGAGCGAGCGGGTATCGATGTGTCCGAAAACCCTGAAACGCCCCTGGAACGGGAAGCACGCGAACGGCGAGAGCGAGCTTACCGTCTGAACGAGCTGGCCATGAAATATTATATCAAGGTGCTGCAGAAATCTGCGGCAGCGGCTCCTGCTCGCGAATACCTGGCTCGGCGCGGTGTGGGCCAGAAGGCTCAAGATCTGTTCGGCATCGGATATGCGCCTCCTGGCTGGAGTGCATTGGTCAATGCCATGAGTCGCGGCGGAGCGCCGCCCCACTTGCTGGTCGAGGCGGGTCTGGCGGCGGTGCATACCCGGGGCTCCGACCGGCGGTACTATGATCGCTTCAGGAACCGCGTGATCTTTCCAATCGTCAATGTGTACGGTCGCGTGGTCGGTTTCGGCGGACGGGCGCTAGACGATTCTACGCCGAAATACCTGAACAGCCCGGAATCGCCGGTTTTCAACAAGCGCACGAACGTGTACGGGTTGAATCTCGCGGCGGAATATATCCGCTCAAGCCGGACGGCGGTGCTGGTAGAAGGATACATGGACGTTGTGGCTGCCCATCAGGCCGGCGTCTGCAACGTTGTGGCTACTTTGGGTACGGCGCTTACCCGAGAGCAAGCGCGCCTGATATCCAGGTACGCGCAGCAGGTTGTCATGTGCTACGATGCTGATTCGGCGGGCTCAGCTGCTACGGAGCGGGGCGTTGACACGATATCCGGTATCGGTGCGGATGTGCGGGTGGCGATGATGCCCGAAGGGCATGATCCCGACAGTCTGGTGCGGCATTCGGGCGGGGAGGCCTTGGAAAATGCGATCCGGCAGGCCGTGCCGTATGCTCGATACCGTGTTGAGCAGATACTGCAAGCCACGGACATGTCCTCGCTCGACAGTCGCCTTTTGGCAGCCCAGGCAGTGGTGGCAGTGGTAGCTGGCATTGCCGGCGAGGTTGAGCGCTCCGAATACGTGAGGGAACTTGCGGGCAGATTGGGCGTGGACCCATCGGCGCTTGCGCTGGATGTGCGCAGGGCGGCGGCGGGACGCTCCGACTCCGGTGTTCGGCCGGTCCCCGCGCGTCCGGAAGCGTTCGCGGCGCCGAGTGACCCCGTATGGGGTAGCAAAGCATATCTTGAGGTGGAACGGGCACTGATTCGGTTGGCAGCGGTGTCCAGCGCGAACCGCGCTCGGATCGCCTCTGAGATGGGGCCCGATGGGTTTCGCGTGGAAGCCAACCGCGAGCTCTTCGAGATGATGCATCGCGGCGATTCGGAGGAGAGGTCGGCATCGTACGCGGAGTTGATCGATGAGTGCCCGGAGAAGTATCGTGACTATGCCACACAGGTCTTCTCAGCGGGCGAGGCCTTCGATACTGAAACGGATATACTGGAAGACACCTTGAAAGCCTGGCAGCACCTGGGGATGCAGCACCGTCTGGGCGAGATTGGCCCCGAGGTCCAGAAGGCTGAAGAGGCTGGCGACCACGAACGCGTCAGAACGCTTCTGGATGAGCAACAGCGTCTCGCGGAGGCTCTTCGGGGAAAGCGGACGCTATATTAGCGAGAGTGCTGCCGCCGGTGGGATCGGCTGTCTGCATGGCGATTCGGAAGGTGAGGAAATCATGCCCAAGGAATTGAGCGCGCCCGAATTGAGAGACCTCGTCGCAAGAGGCAGGAAGCGAGGCGTTCTCACTGACCGCGAGATCATGGACGCGTTGCAGAACGTTGACCTCACTCCGGATCAGATAGACGAAATGTATGAGGCGCTCGGGGAATACGGGGTGGACATAATCGGTTGCGCGGGCGAGAACGAGGTGGACGGCGATGGCGCCGTGGAAACATTGGAACAAGAGGATGAGAGCTCAGAAGTGCAGGAGGAAACGGGGGCGGACCTTTCCGTTCCTGAGGGAGTTGCCATCGACGATCCTGTTCGGATGTACCTCAAGGAGATCGGGCGCGTGGCTCTGCTCACGGCCGAGGAAGAGGTCGAGCTGGCCAAGAGGATCGAAGCCGGTGATGAAGAGGCGAGGCGGCGTCTGACTGAGGCCAATCTCAGGCTGGTCGTCAGTATTGCCAAGCGATATGTGGGGCGGGGGATGCTCTTTCTTGATCTTATACAAGAGGGTAATCTGGGCTTGCTCAAGGCGGTCGAGAAGTTCGACTACCGCAAGGGCTATAAGTTCAGCACATACGCGACCTGGTGGATCAGACAAGCCATCACAAGAGCCATAGCCGACCAGGCCCGGACTATTCGAATCCCGGTTCATATGGTCGAGACCATAAACAAGCTCGTACGGGTGGAGCGGCAATTGCTTCAGGAACTGGGGCGCGCTCCGCTCCCGGAGGAGATTGCAGAGGCCATGAACTTCCCTGTTGAGCGCGTCAGGGAGATAATGAAAGTGGCGCAGGAGCCGGTGTCGCTGGAAACGCCCATAGGCGAGGAGGAGGACTCCCACCTTGGAGATTTCATAGAGGACGAGGACGCGCTGGCCCCTCCCGATGCGGCGGCTTTCCTGCTCCTCAAGGAGCAGTTGCAGGAGGTTTTGTACACTTTGGCGCCCCGTGAGGAGAAAGTGCTGAGGTTGAGGTTCGGGATCGACGATGGGCGCGCCCGCACTCTGGAGGAAGTAGGCCAGGAATTCGGCGTTACCCGCGAGCGCATAAGGCAGATCGAAGCAAAAGCCCTGAGGAAGCTGCGGCATCCCAATCGCAGCAAGAAGCTGAAGGACTTCCTGGAGTAGGTTGACCACGCCGCCAGCGTGCGCTATAATAGCTTAAGCAAGCTCATTCCCCGATAGCTCAGCGGTAGAGCAACCGGCTGTTAACCGGTGGGTCGCAGGTT
>CAYYHF010000214.1:0-4730 GCA_964471415.1 uncultured Clostridia bacterium
TATGAGGTCATCGTGAAGGGCGGTTTCCACAAGCTGGAGGACGTGTACAGGAACGTACCCAAGGACCAGTGGCCGACGGGATAGCGACAAGATAGCGTGATCGTTATCGAGAGGCCGAGGGACTGAAGGTGCTGCGTCCCGACCTGCGATGGCTGCGGAGCCCGCGGGGCGTCCGGGGCATGCGGCGCGCGGACGAGGGGCGCAGCGCTCCCAAGCCCCACCCGATCGGGAGGGCGAACGGGAAAACGATTGGCAGGCGGTCAGGAGGCACACGAGAGGCAGTCGGGGAGGCGAGAAGCGTGGGAGAGATGGGAAGCGTTCTTCTCGATATCCGCAATGTCACCAAGGACTTTCCGGGCACCCGGGCCCTGGACGACGTGTGTATGCAGGTTATCCAGGGGGAGATTCACGGGCTCTGCGGGGAGAACGGGGCAGGCAAATCGACGCTGATGAAGATACTCAGCGGCACTCATCCTTGCGGATCATACGAAGGCGAGATACTGTTCGATGGCGAGCCCATCCGGTTCGCGGGGATAAGGGATTCGGAGGCACGGGGCATACGCATCATCCATCAGGAGATGGCCCTGGTCAAGGAGATGACGGTGGCCGAGAACATCTTCCTGGGTGCCGAGAAGGCCAGGTTCGGGATCATCGACCAGATGAGGATGTACAGCGAGACGCGAGAGCTGCTCGGCAGGTTCGGGCTAAACGTGCCCGGGTCGGCACTCGTGGGCACGCTGGGCGTCGGGCAACAGCAGATGGTAGAGATCGCGAAGGCCTTGCGGGGGCACGTGAGGCTGCTGATCCTGGATGAACCCACGTCAGCGCTGAACGACGCGGAAGTGGAGAACCTCATGCGCACGCTGCGGGAGCTGAAGGCCGCAGGCGTGACCTGCATCTACATATCCCACAAGCTCAGGGAACTCTTCGACATTGCAGACCGGATCACGGTGCTGCGCGACGGAAGGTGCATCGGCACCAGCCCCACCACTGAGGTCACTGAAGATGAGATCATCGCCATGATGGTGGGCCGGGCGCCCACCGGCCGTTTCCCGCCGAAGACCAGGAAGGCCGGCAAGGTGATGATGTCGGTAAGGAACTGGACCGTAAAGGATCCCGAGAACAGGGAGCTTTACGCGGTGCGGGACGTGTCGTTTGACGTGCGGGCCGGGGAGATCCTGGGCATATCGGGCTTGATGGGTTCGGGGCGCACTGAGCTCCTGCAGAGTCTGTTCGGGGAGTACGGGTTCCAACCGTCGGGCGAGATAGAGATCGAGGGGAAAAAGAGCAGGATACGATCAGCGCGGGACGCGATCGCGCTGGGAATGGGGCTGGTGACCGAGGACAGAAAGAACACGGGGCTCATCCTGATGCACTCGGTGACGCACAACATCACGTTGCCGTCGTTGCCGAACCTGTGCAACGGGCCGGTGGTGGACACCGTTTCGGAGCTTGCCGCGACGCTGGAGATAATCAAAGAGCTGAGCATCAAGGTGCCGTCGGTGGAGTCGAAGGTTGAAACGTTGAGCGGCGGGAACCAACAGAAGGTGTCCATCGGCAAGTGGCTGATGACCAAACCGCGGATACTGATGCTAGACGAGCCGACGAGGGGCATAGACGTGGGCACGAAGTACCAGGTGTACGAGCTGATGGACCGTTTGGCTGCCGCGGGGATCGCCATCATCATGGCGTCGTCTGATTTGCCTGAGGTGCTGGGGATGAGCGACAGGGTGCTGGTGATGCACGAGGGCGCGATGGCAGGGATAGTGGACTCGAGCGAGGCCAATCCCGAGAGGATAATGTCGCTGGCTACCATCGGAAAGGGGATGCGAAACAGTGGCAGATGCACAGCTGGGAAAGAGTGAGTCGACTCTGGATGTATCGCTCATCGAGCGTATCCGCAGGCGAGGGCTGAGGTACAACCTGCGCGCCTACACCATGGTGTTCGCGCTGCTCGCCATCTGGCTTGCCTTGGCCATTGCCACGCAAGGCACCTTCCTCGAACCCCGAAACATGTCGAACCTGTTTCGCCAGGCAGCCATCAACGGCTACTTGTCCATCGGCATGGTGTTCGTGATCACGGCAGGGCACATAGACCTGTCTGTGGGAGCTGTGGCTGGGCTTACGGGAGCGATTGCGGCGATGCTGCAGATCCAATGGCTGCCGGCGCTAGGTGAGCACCTGGGCGTCGCCTGGTTGCAGCCGGGGTGGCCGTCGACGATCATCAGTATCGTTGCGGCTCTGTTGATGGGAACTGCGATAGGCATATGGCAGGGCGTGTGGGTGGCGTACGGCCAGGTGCCGGCGTTCATCGTGACGCTCGGAGGCATGTTGGTGTTCCGTGGGGCTATCCTGGGCATCACCAGGGGTGTAAACGTCGGGCCGATGAATGTGACTTTTCAGAGGATAGGCCAGGCGTACCTGTCAACTGGGGCAGGAGTGGCGTTCGCTGCCGTTGGGGTGGCTTTGATAGTCTTTTATACGTTTGTGTCGCGGCGGAGCAGGGTGAGGTACGGGTTCCCCGTGAAGCCGCTTTGGGCGGATGCGGCGATCACGGTGTTCTACTCGGGGCTGGTGATCGGGTTCGTGGCGGTGATGCACCGTTACCGCGGCGTGCCGGTGCCGGTGGTGCTACTGATCGTGATGGCAGCACTGTTTGCGTTCGTGTTCAGTCGGACGCAGCTGGGACGGTACGCATGCGCGATAGGCGGGAATCTGGAGGCGGCGCGCCTGTCGGGCCTGAACGTGCGTCGGGTGATCGTGCAGATCTTCGCGCTCATGGGCGTGCTGGGGGCGATGGCGGGCATCGTGCTGACAGCGCGGCTGAACGCGGCGACGGCGAACGCCGGCAACCAGTTCGAGATGAACGCCATCGCGTCGTGTGTGATCGGGGGGACGAGCCTGCAGGGAGGCTCCGGGAGCATACCTGGGGCGCTGCTCGGGGCGCTGGTGATGGCGAGTATAGACAATGGCTTGAGCATGCTTAACGTGCAGGCATTCTGGCAGCAGATCATCAAGGGCTTGATCCTCATGGTGGCGGTGTTGATGGACGTGAAGTCGAAGTAGGGTGTGTAGTGTAGTTAGGGGCCACTTCACCTCTTGACCACATTTCGTTCGTGTTTGTCGATTTTGACGGGAACCGAATACAAGAAGACAGCTCCGGTTTCGTCGGAGCCATACATCGTAGGAGCCATACACCTCCCGCGGCCGGCGCGTGCGTTTGTGGGAGGCGCTAGATTTTCACTAAGAAAGGGAGTGACACGAGATGGCGGGAAGGGTGAGCCTTGCCAAGGTGCAGCCGCCCGTGTGCGAGATTCCGCCGGGGTATCCGGAGCTGCCGCCGGAGGTTTACCGGGAGCGGCTGGGGCGGTTGCGCAAGAGGATGAGGGAGGCCGGGTTGGACTGGGTGGTGATATATGCCGACCGGGAACATGCTGCGAACTTCTCCTACCTGGCCGGGTTTGGGCCGCGATTTGAGGAAGCGCTGCTGCTGGTGGGACCTGAGGACGCGGGAGCGCCGCGGGCTGTGCTTGGAAACGAGTGCATCGACATGGCGAGGTTCACCGAGGCGGAGCTGGAGGGAGTGCATTATCCCACATTCAGCCTGATCGGACAGCCGCGCGAGGACGTGAAGTGTCTAAAGGAGATCTTTCGCGAAGCGGGGATCCGGCGCGGCATGACAGTGGGGACGGTGGGGTGGAAGTATTTCACGGTTGAGGACGGATGCCCGGAGGGGTCATTCGAGATACCGCACTTCATTGTTGAAGCCATTCGGGAGGTCGTGGGAGACGAGGCGGCGGGTGCGGAACCGGACGCGGGACGCGAGGGCGCGGTCTCCGGAAACAGGGTGAGGAATGCGACTGGCATGTTCATGAACCCCGATAACGGACTTAGGACTGTGCTGGAGCCGGAACAGGTAGCCGTTTTCGAGTATGCAGCGTGTTATGTGGCCAGGTCCATGCTGGCGCTGATGGACAACGTGGAGCCCGGGATGACGGAACTGGAGATGGCGAGTTGGCTGCGGAGCAGTGGGCTGCCGCTGTCGGTGCACCCGATGCTATCGGTTGGGGAAAAGGCGCGTTTCGGTCTGACGAGCCCGACAGGCCGCGTCGCGCGGCGGGGCGACTTCATGACCACGGCGTTCGGGATCGATGGTGCGCTTTCGTGCAGGGCGGCGTATCTGGCGGCGGATGAGTCGGACTTGGCGCCCGAGGTGGGGGATTGGCTGGAGAAGATCGCCGAGCCGTACTTCGAGACGGCGGTGAATTGGCTGGAGATGGTGCGGATTGGTGTCGAGGGGCGTGAGATCTGGGAGATGGCGGAGTCACGGCTACCGAAGGCGAAGTTTGGGTGGAGCCTGAACCCCGGGCATCTGATTGCGTCAGATGAGTGGGTTTCGACGCCGTTCACGGCAGGGTCGGAGGTGCGCTTGAAGAGCGGCAACTACATGCAGTTTGACATCATCATCGCGCCGAGGCCGCCCTACTTTGGGGCTAATGCTGAAGACGGGATCGTGCTGGCAGATGAGGAACTGAGGGCGGAGATCGCGGCGAAGTTCCCGGATATGCGGGCGCGGTTTGAGCGGCGGAGGCGGTACGTGAGGGAGACGTTGGGGATCGGTATAGCCGACGACGTGCTGCCGATGTCGGACATACTCGGGTACTATAGGCCGTTTCTGTTGGATAGGGAGCGGGCGTTTGTTGTGAGGTGAGGAGGGGCTGGGGCGCGAT
>CAYYHF010000215.1:0-4688 GCA_964471415.1 uncultured Clostridia bacterium
TCGCTACGCGTAGAACGTATCTCAAACGAAACCCTCTGCCATTAACAGGAACCCCCCCTGCCCCCTCCGAACGCAGCCGGGGGCGCCTGGACCCATACGCGCATTGCAGACGCCCACTCCGGCTTCGGCCCGCGGCCAGGATTCAGCCGTGCTGAGTTTCGTCCAAACACGCCGTTGCCTCAACTCTACACTCCTAGTTGGCAAGCACATTGCACTTATCACCCGGCATCGCGACCCGCGGCTTGTAGCTGGGGCTCGGACTCGGCCATGGTATAACCTGGCTGCGCATTGGGGGCGGCGATACGGGCCTCGGGCCTGTACCCTACGACCCAGCCTTGGCCGCGACCCTGGGTTCTACGTATGCGTCAAACAGCACCCACGTGGAGCTAGGCCGGCGAACATGAGATAGTCCCCCTTGATGATGCCGATCATGGGTTAAGAGGGACCTGCTTATGCCGGCCGAATCGCCAAGGGGATCCTGGATGCCTTCTGAGCGTGGCTTCACGAGCATGAACCGAACGCGTTGCGCAAAAGCGCCGTGGTCGGGCAGGGCAATCCGCCCCTGTCCGACTCGTGCAGAGTGAAGCGCTGATGATGCGATCTGATCCGTGCCCCCACGACAAAAGCCGCGTGGGGGCCGCGGCGCATCTGTCCGGGGCTCGAGGGCCATCGGGATCCGATAGGTAATGCATGGGTTGCTCTACATGCCACCGAGATCTCGTTTTCGGTGCCCAAATCGGATCCAGCAGGCACGCGGAGGGGAAAGAGATACGGTCAGGGTGCGATGATTCGTCACCTCGTCCGCGTTGACTTCGTCCGCGACTGCCGCTACGCATGTACACTGCTGTAAGCTGATGAGTTGCCGCAGAAAAGCGGGTGTATCCGGCCTTTAGGGCATGTCGGTTTTTTACAACGGATTTTCGCCGCATCTGATTCCGGCCCCGAAAACGAGCCTTTCGCCGATCATGGTCATCGTCTCAGGATATGTCCGGAGACGTTGATTCCACACGCAAATGCAGGACAGGACGTTCTTTCGTCGAATTGGCAAGAGAAAGGCGCGCTGCGCCTGATCCGCTCGGCATGTCGCCGGCGATCCAGCAGATGCGCGAGCTGAGGAGGGCTTCCGAATGCAGGTCCATCTGTCGCGTCCCGATATCACGCAGGCGGAGATCGACGTGATCAGTGAGGTCATACACTCGCCCATACTGGCTCTGGGCCCTTGGGGCATGCGGTTTGAGCAAGCGATAGCCAGCTATGTCGGAGCGAAGCACGCGATTGCTGTAAACAGCGGCACCAGCGGGCTACACCTTCTGGTTCGCGCCCTTGGGATCGGCGAAGGCGATGAGGTGATAACCACTCCATTCAGCTTCATCGCCTCCAGCAACTGCATCTTGTATGAGCGCGCCCGTCCCGTATTCGTGGATATCGAGCCGGACACGGCTAACATAGATCCATCTTTGATAGAAGACGCCATAACTCCCTATACTAAGGCCATCCTGCCTGTGGACGCGTTCGGTCAGCCAGCTCGGCTGGATGCGATTCGGGCGATCGCCGCAAGATGCGGGCTGAAGGTCATCGAGGATTCCTGCGAGTCGTTGGGCTCTGAATACAAGGGAACGCGCGCCGGCAATGGCGCTTTCTGCGATGGCGCTGTGTTCGCGTTCTACCCGAACAAGCAGATCACAACGGGCGAAGGCGGCATGGTTGTTACGGATGATGATCGCACGGCTTTTTTGGTCAGGAGTATGTGCAACCAGGGCCGCGGAGAAGCCGGGGTGTGGCTGTCCCATGAGCGTCTGGGTTACAACTACCGAATGGACGAGCTATCGGCTGCGCTCGGGGCTGTGCAGGTGTCGCGAATCGAGGAGATAATCGCCAAACGTCGGCAAGTGGCCGACATGTACAACGAGCGTTTGTGCAAGATACCGGGAGTTGTGTTGCCCCATGTGGATCCGGATGTGACCAAGATGAGCTGGTTTGTGTACGTTATTCGCGTTGGTGTGGGCGAGCGGTCGCACGACCGCCAATCGGCGGTGCGTGATCATGTGATGCGGCGATTCCAGGAGGCGCGCATAGGGTGTCGCCCTTACTTCACCCCGATTCACCTGCAGCCTTTCTATCGCGATACATTCGGCTTCAGAGAAGGCGACTTCCCCGTGACTGAGTTGGCCGGGCGGACGGGCATTGCCATTCCTTTCCACAACCTCATCACCCGCGAAGAAGTAGAGTACGTGGCGGAGACTCTCCAGCGTGCGCTGGACGAGGCCCAGGGCCACAGATTCTTCGCAGAGCGGCGCCTATGAACCGTACTGACTCGAACTCGGAGCAGAAATCGGACCTGAGCTTTCTGGCCCGAACCGCGATGGTGCTGGTCGGGCTATTTGTGTTGGGCGCCAGCATTGCGCTTTACGTTCGGGCGGATGTTGGGGCTGACCCTTTCACCGTGCTTGCTTTGGGTATCTGCAACCATACCGGAATCACAGTAGGCATAGCAACGCAGATCGTGGGTGCGGGGCTTCTCGTTGTCCTTCTTCTTGCAGACCGTTGCCACATCGGCATCGGAACTCTCCTCAATGCGGTGCTAGTGGGAGGCTTCGCCGATGTCGCGCTGCGGCTTGTCCCTCGGCCCGTAGGACCTGTGTCCACAGCCATGACGATGGCGGCTGCTGTGCTGATGATGGGCGCGGGCGTTGGGCTGTACGTCAGCGGCGGACTGGGAGAGGGCGCCTTGGAAGGCATCATGCTTCTTCTGAGCGACCGTTTTCGGATCCCGGTTCGGCTGAGTCGCATCGGCATGGATGTCGCGGCAGTTTTGGTCGGAGTTGCTCTGGGTGCGAGGATCGGTGTGGGCACGCTGTTGGGCGCGGCTCTGACGGGCCCGATCGCTGAGGCCGTCATGCGAATGATGAAGGCAGCGCATATCGGGTTGAACTCCCGCTGAATGAAATGGAGGACCAGCATGAGCGCGAAACCAAGACCCCCAGTACGAACAGGCGACCGCCTGAATCTCGTCATCGATGGCTACTCCAACGAAGGCGAGGGGGTGGGCCATCTCGATCGGTTTGCCGTGTTTGTGCCGGGGGCGCTTTTAGGGGAGGAAGTCGCTGTCTGCGTGGAACAGGTGAAGAGCAGTTACGCCCGAGCTCGGCTGGAGCGAGTGCTGCGCGCATCGCCTGATCGCGTCGACCCGGCTTGCTCCGTTTTCGGCGAATGCGGCGGTTGTCAGCTGCTCCATCTGAATTACCCTGCCCAGCTTGAGATGAAGCGCCAGCGCATCGTGGATGCCATTCAAAGGATAGGCAAGCTTGATCATGTCGTGGTCCATCCGGTGATCGGCATGGACGAGCCGTGGCGATACCGCAACAAGGCGCGCTACTCGGCGGCAGTCCGAGACGGGGAGATAGCTGTAGGATACTTGGCTCGCGGCACTCACACAGTCGTGCCTGTGGATGATTGCGCGATTCAGCACGAGCTGAACTGCAGGCTAGTACACGCAGTGCGCTGCCTGGCCGCCGAGTTCGGGCTGTCGATCTACGATGAGCGATCGCAGGCAGGGTTCCTGAAGAGTATCATTGTGAAGAACGCCTTCGGCGCCCGTCAGGCCATGGTCATATTGTGCACAAGCGATGAGCGCTTCCCCGGAAGATGGGCGCGTGGGCGCGAGTTCGGCCAGAGGATTGCGGATCTATTCCCAGAGGTCAAAAGCGTCATTCAGTTGATCGTGCATTCGCGTGGCGGAGCGCGGGGCGGAGCGCGTGGCGGATCGCAGGGCGAAATGGAGGACGGAGCGGAAAGCAAGGCGCGCGCCGCTAACGTTCTCTGGGGGGAGCCCTGGATCGTCGATACTCTGGACGGCCTCAAGTTTCGGATATCGGCGACCTCTTTCTACCAGGTGAACCCGTCTCAGACCATCGAGCTGTACCGGAAGGCCATCGAATACGCGGATCTTACAGGGGGCGAGCGTGTGCTGGACGCCTACTGCGGCGTGGGCACTGTGAGCTTGTCTGTGGCGCGAGCGGCGCGCGAGGTGTACGGTATAGAGTCGGTTCGGGCTGCTGTGCGGGATGCGAAGGCCAATGCGGCAGCTAACGGCATCGCTAACGTCCGCTTCATCGAGGGCAGAGCCGAGCAAGTGCTGCCGGCCTTGGCGCGCGATGGCATAGCGTTCGATGTAGCAGTGGTGGACCCTCCGAGGTCGGGGTGCGATCCCGAGGTATTGGGCGCTCTGGCTGGCGGCAATGGCGCGCGCGCCGTGCCGCGACTGGTCTACATGAGCTGCAATCCGGCGACTATGGCTAGGGACCTGAACATCCTATCGGGCCTGGGATACCGAACGATTGAGACGCAACCGGTGGACATGTTCCCACATACATACCATGTTGAGTGCGTGGTATTGATGTCAAGGGTTGAGAAGTAGGGGTATTCAAAACACTGATAAATAAAGGGTTTCCAGACATTAGGTTTTTCTCACGGTTACTTTGCCGGAAGAGATAATGTCAGGAAACCCTTATTTTTATTGTTTGCGGTAACATATCAACTGCCCTGAAAGTGATAGGGTTGAGTTGACAGGTTAGATATATTAACAGGGTTGAGGAGATAGGATAGATGTATTATTTAATCCTCTCTTACAGCATCTGTATCGAAGATTCTATCAAGCTCCTCGTTTGATGTAATGCCACGAACTTTAT
>CAYYHF010000216.1:0-4561 GCA_964471415.1 uncultured Clostridia bacterium
CGCCGCCTGGCGCGCCGTGCGTCCGGGCCCAAGCAAGCTCCACGAGGGCTGGACTATCAGCGACAGGGGCGGCAGCAAATGGACTGAGGAAGTCACTGTGAATGGCATCCGCCTGAACGATGTGGGAAGCGGGTCAGGCGACTTTGCCTACAGGGTAGCAGCCAACATCTCAGGCGGCAGTGTGTCTCAGTCCATAGAGGAATGCGACTCGAGGCCTCGAAAACTGACCAGCATGTGTGAGTACCAAGGAGGAATGTCAGACCAGAATCAGGGGCAAACGCACGTTGAGCTTCGTGTTGACTGCCGCGGCGCTGAGCCCGAGTACACTGTGGTGCTCGGGACGCGAGCTGTGCAGTTAAGCCCCTGGGGTTTGGGCCTGACCGTGAGCGGATCCATTGACCATACATCCGAGAGCTGCGATGGGAATGCCGAGTGGACTGAGAAGTTCGATATCGACGATTCCTTTGTCAGCTCTGCGGCAAGCCTTCCACTGACAAAACTTGCTAATAGCTATGACCACTTCCGGTCGTCGTGGAAACCGTTCGACCCTGACGCTCTGGTGCTTCGGGGCTCCGACTCGTGGTACGATGACACGATAGCATCGCCCGATGGCAGCGTAACCTGCACCGTCAAGAATACGCTCACCTGGTCGCTGAGGCGGGTGATCGACTGAGTAGGACCGCCAGTCTATACCGCCTCGTCGTAAGCCCCGGAAAACTGGCTGTTGTAGAGGTCGTAGTAGAAACCGCGCTCGGCCATGAGGGTCTTGTGGTTGCCCTGCTCAACGATGCGGCCGTTGTCCATCACCAAGATGGTATGGGCGTTTCGGATCGTCGAAAGCCGGTGGGCGATGACAAAACTAGTGCGGTCCTTCATCAGTTTGGCCATGGCCTGTTGTATCAGCACCTCGGTGCGGGTGTCGACTGAGCTTGTGGCCTCGTCTAGGATGAGTATCTCCGGATCGGCCAGGAATGCCCGGGCGATGGTGAGCAACTGCCTTTGCCCCTGCGATATGTTGGACGCCTCATCGTCCAGGCGGGTGTTGTAGCCATCGGGTAGGGTGCGCACGAAGTGGTCGACGTGGGCGGCCCGGGCGGCGGCCATTATCTCGTCTTCGGAAGCGTCCTCGCGGCCGTAGGCGATGTTGTCGCGGATGGTCCCGGCGAAAAGCCAGGTGTCCTGGAGAACCATTCCGAACAGCCTGCGCAGGTCGTCTCGGGTCATTTGCCTGATGTCTACACCATCGATTAGGATACTGCCTTCGTCTATCTCATAAAAGCGCATCAGCAAGTTCACCAGGGTGGTCTTGCCCGCCCCCGTGGGGCCGACTATGGCTATGGTCTGGCCGGGCTGCGCTTCGATGCTCAGGTGCTCGATGAGAGGCACTTCAGTCTTGTACCTGAACGATACGTTGTCGAATGCCACATGTCCTCTTACGTCTGCGAGCCGGACTGGGTCCGCGACATCGGGTGATTCTTCGGGTTCATCCAAAAGCTCGAATACGCGTTCGGCCGAGGCCACCGTGGACTGGAGCACATTCATGATGCTGGCGGTCTGCACGATGGGCTGGGTGAACTGCCTCGAGTACTGGATGAACGCCTGCACATCCCCGAGCGAGAGGGCGCCCTTTGCCACTTTCATCCCTCCGATGACGCACACCGCCACGTAGTTTAGATTGTTGATGAAGCGCATGCCCGGCTGAATGGTGCTGGATATGAAGTGGGCCTTGAAGCTCGCGTCGAATAGGCGAGAGTTTTCCGCGCCGAACACATCGACTGCATCTTGCTGTCGGTTGAAAACCTTGACTACATTGTGGCCGGTGAACATCTCCTCGATGTGGCCATTGAGCGCGCCGGTGCTTTCCCACTGGGCGGAGAAATGCTTCTGGGCGCGCTTGGCGATCACGACTGTCACCACAACGCTCAGGGGCAGTGTGGCCAAGGCTATTGTGGCAAGCAGCGGGCTAATGGAGAACATCATGATGAGCACGCCCACGACTGTGAAGGCGGCCGTGATCAGCTGATTTAAGCTCTGCTGGAGTGTGCTTGCGATGTTGTCGATGTCGTTGGTCACGCGGCTTAGGATCTCGCCTCGGGTGTTGCTGTCATAGTAACTCAGGGGTAACCGCGCGAGCTTAGCATCGACTTCTTTGCGCATGCCGTACACGGTGCTCTGGGAGACGCCTGCCATGATATAATGCTGCAGCCAGCCGAAGACGGCGCTCACGAGATATATCCCCGCCAGGATCAGCAGAATCCGTCCGATGGCGGAAAAATCCACCCCTCGCCCCGGGATGATGTTCATCTTCGACACCATCTCGGCCATCTGGTCTTTTCCGGCCGATCTGAGCATCATGATGATAGTCTCCTTGGAAAGCCCCGGAGGCAGTTGTCTACCGATTACGCCTTCAAACAGGATGTTAGTCGCGCGTCCCAGGACTTTTGGGCCTGCGATGGACAGAGCCACACTGGCCACGGCCATCACCATAACCACGGCGAGCTGGGCTTTATGCGGCCTGAGATAGCCCGCAAGCCGCTTTAGCGACCCTTTGAAGTCCCTGGCCTTCTCCGTGAGCATCATACCGCCTAGGGGGCCGTGGCCACGACCTGGGCCACGACCTGGGCCACGACCTGGGCCTGGGCGTCCTCCAGGGCCAGGGCCTACGCCTGGGCCATGACCTGGGCGGGGACCTGTACCACCGGAATCTGGACTGGGACCGTGAATGGGACCGCGGCCTTGCTGGACGGATCGCTGCGCGGACGGCGTAGGCTGCATCGGTTTCGACGGCCCGGTTCTGTGGTTCATGCGACTTCCTCCTCGGCAAGCTGCGAAAACACGATCTCTCGGTAGATCGCGCAGCGTTCCATCAGTTCCTTGTGGGTGCCCATTCCCACGATCATGCCTTTGTCCAGAACGATGATGCGGTCGGCGTTCATTATGGTGCTCACGCGCTGCGCCACGATCAAGACGGTCGCGCTGGCGCCGGCGCTCTGCACTTCCTGGCTGAGCGCGGCGCGCAGACGGGCATCGGTCGTGAAATCGAGTGCGGAGAAGCTGTCGTCGAACACGTATATCTCGGGCTTCCTCACCAGCGCGCGGGCGATGGCGAGGCGCTGCTTCTGTCCGCCGGATAGGTTAGTTCCGCCCTGCGCGACTTCAGCTTCCAGTTGCCCGGGCATCTCGGACACGAAATCCGCGGCCTGCGCTACTCGGAGAGCGTGCCAGAGTTCGTTGTCGGTGGCATCGCCTCTGCCGTAGCGCAGGTTGCTGGCAACAGTCCCGCTGAACAAGAAGGCCTTCTGAGGGACGAAGCCCACCTTGTCTCTTAGGTCTTGCTGAGTCAGTTCGCGTATGTCCACCCCGTCCACCAGCACGCTGCCGTTTGTGGCATCGTAGAAGCGTGGGATGAGGTTGATGAGCGTGGACTTGCCACAGCCCGTGCTGCCGACGATGGCGGTGATCTCGCCGGGCTGAGCTGCGAAAGAGATGCCTTTGAGGACTGGGTCTTCGGCGCCTGGGTAGGCAAACTCCACGTTGCGGAATTCCACATGGCCCCTGATCGGGGCAGGAGTGCTGACCGGGCTGCCTTCTCCGGCCGAGCTGTCTGCTCCAGTCAAGCCGCCTGCACTAGCCCGGGCGGGCGCTGCCGGCATCGCCGGGGCCGTTTGGGGGTCGGCGATGGACGGCTCGGTCTGCAGCACTTCCTGGATGCGCTCAGCCGATGCGCTGGCGCGGGGGATCATGACGAACATCATCACGGCCATCATCACCGACATCAGGATCTGCATGACATAGGCGATGAAGGCTGTGAGATTTCCTATGGGCATTGCGCCGCTGTCGATTCTGTGGGCGCCGAACCAAGTTATCGTGATCAGCGAGATGTTGAGTATGAGCATGAGCAGCGGCATTGTGAGCGCCACTAGCCTGTTGATCCTGAGGGCGGTTGACGTGAGGTCCAGGTTCGCCTCATCGAATCGATGCGCCTCGTAGTCAGTCTTCACGAACGCCCTGATGACTCGGATGCCGCTGAGTTTTTCGCGAACCACCTGATTCAGTCTGTCTATTTTGATCTGCATCGATTTGAAGAGGGGCAGCGCCTCGCGCATCACAATGCCGATGATCGCGCCCATTATCGGCACGATGATGATAATCGACGCGGAAAGCGGTACGTCCTGGCGCAGGGCCATGATGATCCCGCCGATGCACATGACTGGGGCGGATATCATCATGTTTAGGCCCATAAGCACCACCATCTGCACCTGCTGCACATCGTTAGTATTGCGGGTGATGAGCGAGGGCGTGCCGAAGCGGTCCACTTCGGCCTGGGAGAAGCTCTGCACCTTGCGGAAGATTTCGCTGCGCAGATCGCGACCAAAGGACATGGCCGTCCTGGAGCCCCAATATACGGAGACGATGGAACACACTGCTAACAGCAAGGTCACGAGAAGCATGAATCCGCCTGTTCTCAGGATGTAGTCGGTATCGCCTCGCGCTATACCGTTGTTGATTATGTCGGCGTTGAGGTCAGGCAGATACAAGTTGGAGACCGCCTGCGCCAAAA
>CAYYHF010000217.1:0-4543 GCA_964471415.1 uncultured Clostridia bacterium
ATATCATTGGTCAGCGCCCTGGCTGCACTGGTTCTCACAACTCCCGCCGCTTATGCTTTCTCGCGTATGCGCTTTTCGGGCAGGCTCCATACTCTGATTGGGTTCATGATATGCCAGATGTTCCCGGGGTTCATGGCCATAGTCGCGCTCTACACATTGCTAGGGTGGGCAGGGCTTATCGATACTCATCTCGGGCTGATAGTTCTCTATGCGGGAGGCTCAATCCCATTCTCCATCTGGCTGCTCAAAGGCTATTTCGACTCGGTGCCCGTGGAGATAGAGGAGTCGGCGATGATCGATGGAGCCACCAAGTTTCAGGCGTTCGCCAGAATACTTCTGCCGCTAGCAAAGCCCATCCTCTACGTTGTAGGGCTCATCAATTTCCTGGGACCCTATGCTGAGTATCTCCTTGCCCAGGTAGTCATCAACTCGGGAGGCAAGTGGACACTGGCAATGGGAATGAGAAGCCTGACAGTCTCGCAGTTCGCCACGGACTGGCCGATATTCTCCGCGGTCTCGGTATTGACGGCAGTCCCGATCGTCATCGTATTCTTGTCGGCCGAGAAGTACATCGTTTCCGGCCTCACAAGAGGGGCAATAAAGTAGAGAGGGTGAACATAATCGAGCAAGGCGTTTTGCCAGGGATGCGCAATGCACAGCCTGGCTGTGCGCCTTCCGCCCGGCGGCGCTCATGTACATGAGACCAGCGCCGGGGCAAGCTACTGTGTGGGAATCGTCCGGGACATCCAAAACCTTAATTATGCGGGAGGGAAGATATCATGAAGATCAACCGCGCGTTTCTGTGTGTCGTTCTTGGCGCCCTGATCTTGTCGCTCGCCGTTATCCCCTCGATGGCGGCGGATCCTCTGGTGGTTTGGTGCGAAACCGTCAAGATGCAGACCATCGAACCCCTTGTCGCCCAGTGGAGCAAAGAGACGGGTGTGCCGGTGAAGGTTGAGCCTGCCGGGATCCTGGAGACCGCCAACAAGGTACAGTTGGCGGGGCCCATGGGCAAAGGGCCCGATGTGTTCTGCTCTGTCTCGGGCACGCTGGGCATGCTGGTTGTCACGGGAACCGTAGCTCCGATCCATACTGAATTCCTAGACCTGTCCAATTTCATGAAAGTAGGCCTAGATGCCGCCACCTTCAATGGCGGTCTATACGGGGTACCGTATGACATCTCCAGCGTGGCGATGATCTACAACAAGAAGATCTGGCCTGAACCGCCCAAGACCTTTGAGGAGATGATCGCCAAGTCTCACGACCTGCAGAAACAGGGCAAGTCTGGGATCCTGTGGCCACTGGAAACCTTCTACCACAGCTATGCCATTATGGCGGGTTACGGAGGCTACATCTTCGCTGAAACCGAATCGGGATGGGATGTCAAGAATATCGGCCTTGCGAACGCGGGTTCAGTGAAAGGCGTTGCGCTTCTCAAGAGGCTGAGAGATGAAGGACTGGTACCAGTCGGCACTGACTATGTGGTCGCGCCCGCCAGATTCAGTGAAGGAAAGGCAGCTGCGATCATCGATGGTTCCTGGGCTCTGCCCGGCATCCAGCAGGCCGGCATCGATTACGGCGTAGCTCCGCTTCCGAAGCTCGACAATGGGGTGCATCCAGCGCCGTTTGTGAGCCTGAAGTGGTGGCACGTGAGCTCCTACAGCCAGCGACAGGTCGAAGCCGCGAAACTCATCGCCTACATTACGACCAAGGAAGCCATGTACGCATCCTTCAAGGCCGCAGAGGGCATCCCTCCGCGACTTGATGTTCTCGAAATGCCCGATGTCAAGGCTGCGCCTGAGGTCGCAGGCTACGGCGCCCAAGCCAATTACGGTTCAATTCTGCCCGAAGTGCCGGAAGTGAATCAGGTGTGGGTGATAATGGACAAAGCCATCGAAGTCGCCCTTCGTGGCGACAAGAGCATCGAAGCGGCTCTTCGTGATGCAGTGGGGATCATTGAGGAGGATATAGCCGAGCAAAAATAGATGCAGATCTCCCCAACGTAGCACCTGGAGGCGGGCCCGCTCTGCACGAGCGGGCCTGCCTCCATTGTGCTGCGATACATGTCATCGGACTGAAGAGGCACCCCAAACGCGCCTGTCCTCTGAGAACATCAAAACACGAACTCAGCCTCGCATATCCTGTTTTCCAAAGAGGCTTTCTCGGAAAGCTCAATAGCTGCAACCGGATTCCTTGCCCATTCGGGAGTGATGATCAAAGGCAGACCCAGAAGCATATGGTCTGCAAGATTCCGATAGTACTTCTCAGCCAGTCTGTCATAATAGTCAGGAATACTGCAAGGCGGGATGATCGGATACTCAATTCTCGTGAGCCTGTCATTTACGTATGTATTGATGATTGCAGGCTTGTCCCAATCCCAACTCTCTATCGCCGCCGACCCCCGGGTTCCAAGCACAACCCATAAAGGTTTTGGCGCAGCACACAGATTCGATTGGACAAGCTGCATCTCCAGACCTGATTCCAGTCTTACATACGCTCTGCAGTGATCTTCAACGGTGACATGATGCCAAACCTTCTTGAGGCAATTGCCGTAGACAAAAGCCTTGTGCCTCCGACAATCGCCTTTGGAATTGCACGCAGCTATCTGGAATGCTTTCTCAAATTGGTGGACTCCCATGTCATACAGCAATCCCCCGGAAATAGCCTTGTGAGTTCGCCAGCCGGGATATGGCATCTGATATCCTACCATGTTGCACTCAACAGAATACACATCGCCGATCAAGCCAAGGTCCATAATATGCCTCAAAGTGACGATATCCGAATCCCAGTGGCGATTGTGGAATACGGAGAGAACTACACCCCGCGATACGGCAGCCTCTATCATTCGGTCAACTTCGGCTGTTGTTATCGCGAAGGGCTTCTCTGAAACCACATGGAGCCCCCTCTCTATTAAAGGCAACACAACCTGTGCATGAGCATTGGGGGGAACCGCAACTACTGCAGCGTCAACAAGGCCGCTTTCAGCCATTTCCGAGGCGTCTGCAAATGTGGGGATATCACCGAGCTCATTCTTGGCCGCTTCCAGACGAGCAGGATCTTTATCGCAAATGGCTGTCGTTATCAACCCTGTGGTATTGTCTATGCTATTTGCATGATACTTGCCCATGCCATATAGAGGCCCATAGCCGACAATGCCGAAACGGATTGTCTCATTGCTGATGTTGCCAGTAACGTAGATAAGCCCCTTGATAATGAGTTCCTGAAACTGCGGGGTGTTGAAAGCTCTCTCATCGTGTCCCAGTCCGGTATAGAGTACTCTCCCTTTTCCATACCCCCGCACATAGCCCAGGACCTCTTGTTTCTCGTGCCACCAGCCGTACATGAATGGTATCAGCGCTTCTTTGGCATGCTGCTTGAGCATGTAGAATTCATCATGAATAGCAAAGCTCTTCTCAACTCGCGGGACAATCGCATCAGCGTCCCTGCTGTAGCTGACGGCAATGTCCGACATCGGGCCGTGCTCCCTGAACTGGGCGCCGATCATCTCCATGTAGCCTTTGTTGCCGGTCCAAGAATCAGCAGCCGAGTGTATACCCACAATACCGCCGCCATTGCGAACATAGCTGAGCAACCCGTTCTCCTGTTCATCGGTGAGTTGCCCGCCTTGAGTATGAATTATGACGGCACTGTATCCCGACAGATCCACAAACCTATTGCGATCCTCGGTAACCTCAACTGCAAATATCCCTGTCTGCTCTAGGAAAACCTTTGCAATGGCGCTGCATGGCTGAAACGAATGAAATCCTCCGCCCGTCATCATCAGTATCTTTTCCATGTAGCATGTTCCTTTCATCTAATATCCGGTGGCGGCGCATATTCCGAGGAACTCGGCTGCTCTTCGATGTACCGCTGGATCGTTTCTGCATTATACCATGTGTGCCAACTGGCGGCAAAGGACAGGCGGGAATCGGGAATGGAACGCTTCACTCCCTGAATTGACTCCAAGGCTTGCGCTCGCAGATTCCTGCGGCGGCAGTGGAAGCGCCCACCCGAGTTCGCCGGGATTTGCTCGAATTTGCTGTTGCAGGCCGCCTGGGGCTGTGCTAGATTGAGAACAGTACAACCCGCCAAATAAACGAGTCCCGTGAGACTCGATTTGAGGAGGCGCCTAAGTTGAATACCGGCAAGAAGGTGCTGCTTTCTATGCAGCACACCATCGCAATGTTCGGCGCGACAGTCCTGGTCCCCTACCTCACCGGTCTGAACCCCAGCACCGCCCTGCTCACCGCGGGCCTTGGAACCCTCCTTTTCCACCTCATAACCGGCGGCACAGTCCCGATCTTCCTAGGATCGTCCTTCGCGTTCATCGGAGTTATTCAGATCGTGTCCCGGGAATTCGGAATGCCCTACGCCCTGGGCGGCATCGTCGCCGCGGGCTTGGTGTATATGGCAGTGGCCGTCATTGTCCGTCTTGTCGGGCACGGTTTCTTCCAAACCCTTTTTCCGCCCGTGGTCACCGGCAGCGTAATCATGGTCATCGGCCTGACCCTGTCGCCTGTGGCCATCGACATGGCCAGCAGCA
>CAYYHF010000218.1:0-4518 GCA_964471415.1 uncultured Clostridia bacterium
TTGAGGCCGAGGGCACGCCCATCATGATACCAGGCAAGCGGAACACAATGCGACCAACTGCCCGGATGATCCTTGAGATGCTCGACACAGTGCAAGTAGCGTACGTGGAACATGAAGGGACAGTACGCCGCGTTTGGATGGATTCGAGGCATGGGTTCGATGTGCCGCGGCTCCTTCGGCTCGCGGGCTTTGCCGCCGATATCTACACAGATCCTTCGCTAATGCGATCGGCGGGTTCGTCCCCAAATGCCGACATGGGAAGATCTACATGCGGAACGTGAGTTCTATGCATACCTCGATTTTCCTCCTAAGTCCGCGCCCCGACCGTAACCACGTCAGTATTGTAGTCCCACGTCACCTCACACACATCGTAGTCCATACCCTCATAGTGGATCCTGTCGCCCACCCGGGGTAGCAGCGCCATGTCGTCTAGCTCGATCGTGCCGATCCACGGCGGGCCTCCATCGTCGGCCTTATCTACCAATGTGATCTCGATCCTCATCTCGCCTGTCCCTCCCCTTCGTCCTCATCGTCAAAAATGTCCAAACCAAAATCCTCCCAAATGTAATCGGGCTGTTGCTCGATGCTGCCGACATCCTCACCGTACGCTAGCACGACACCCTCCACTACATCCCACTGCACGTGCGTGATGCGATATACTCGGCCATAGTATAGTATCTCATCCCCCATCCGCGGCAGATCCTGCGCCTCGACCTCGCGCCACGCCGCATTATAGAGCGTGTTACGGTGTGATAGATCCTGTAGTTTAATCACGTATCTCATGCCTGGAACCCTCCTCCGCCAAAGATCGCCATACCGAGGACGCGATCATGTCCATTATGTCGATGAGCGATGCCGGCGAGGTGCTGTTTTCGTCAGTTCGCTCCCACACTTCGTATGTGTCAGTTTTTACCACGAGTACATACTCCCCCATGCCTATCCCTCCCCCACCATCGTACCATGCAACATAGCCACCCCACCATAGCCATCTACCTGCGCTGATGCCGCGGCTGAGCGCAGCGAGGACGCAACACTTGGCAACAGGTACAGCTCCTGTCGACGCCGAAATACACGCCACCACCAAATCAAACAGGAGGGATCACCATGGCAGTAGATCGTAGGGCGGCCCCAGGCGATGGGCAGGTACAGCAGCTCGCGCGGGATAAGTGGCTGATCAGGGCATCGGCAGGCATCGACTCATCCGGCAAGCGCCGGCGCCGGCGAGGATGAGCACGGGCGAGTGGCTCGCGGAGTGGTATCAGGCCGAGTATGGGGTGGATGTGGATGCCTCAAGGACTGAGATCCTTACGCGGGGCAGGTATCCCGGCCGCACGCAGGAGCAATACGCATCGATCCTGCGAGTACACCTGATCCCCGCCTTGGGCGATATCCCGCTCGCGGCCCTGAGCGCCACGGATTTGCGCAGGTACTTCGCCGACCTTACCCGCACCCACGCCGAGTCGAGCCTGCGCAATCACTGTATCCTACTCAATCGCTCCCTCGCAGCCGCGGCGGACGAGGGCCTGATCCCCGACAACCCCGCCAAGCGCGCGGTCGGCAAGCCGCGGAGCTCGCGCGACGAGACTCCCGAGAGTGTGCTATCCAATTGTTGGGATCATCAAAAGGCCCTGCGCTTTTTGGCCGCCGCGCGTGCGGAGGGCCCCCAGGCTGCAGCGCTCTATACCCTCGCGCTCGACTCCGGCGCGAGGAAAGGCGAGCTGCGCGGGCTACAGTGGAGGGACATCGATTTTGCGGCGGGCACCATCAGGATCGAGCCCAGCCTCCCCCGGGCAGGCCCCGAGCCGATCTATGGCCGCACCAAGGGGCGCCGGGCCCGCCGCTTGCTGATCACCCCCGACACGCTATCTCTGCTACGGGCCCATAGGGAGCATCAGGCCGCGCTGCGCAGGCGGGTGGGATGGGAGTACCATGATTTGGGACTCGTTTTCGCGCGGGAAAACCAAATGCGATTCTCTCTCGGCTACCCGCTGCAGTCCAACACGCTCGGGCAGCGCCGATTTGCGCGCATCATCAAGGCCGCAGGCGTCAGGCCCATCACGTTCCACGGCCTCAGGCATACCTGGGCTACGCTGCTGCTCACCGCGGGAGTGCCTGTGCACTATGTATCCGAGCGCCTGGGGCATCGTACGCCCGATATCACACTCAGAGTATATGGCCACTGCATAGTATCGGGGCATGTCGACTTAATCCGCGTGGTGGGGGTATCCTCCGGGAGGAGCCCATGTATAACGCGTCTAGCAGGGCATTGGCCACGTTGGACAACGATTGGACAACAATCCGCGAGAAAGAGGAGGCCCCGCCGGACCATCGTCCCTGCTAGGGCCCTGTTGGGAAAAAATGGTGCCGAAGGCGGGACTTGAACCCGCACGGGATTAACTCCCACTAGACCCTGAATCTAGCGCGTCTGCCAATTCCACCACTTCGGCACGTCTCGTATGCTGTTGTTGGGTCCGCGTAGGCCCTGTTTGAGGGCATCCGCAGTCTGCAAAACGTAGTATACCACGCCCACAAGCGGCGCGCAAGTGTATCCGATGTCGGAATAGTCATACTAGTCCACGATAGAACAGCTGCGGTGTCCACCACGGGCCGCAGGTATCTGTGTCGCGCTTGTAGCCGTGCCGGGCGAACAGGCTTGCGGACTGCCAATGCAGTCTCTGCTCATCGGCTTCCTTGTCGGCGGCAAATGCCTCGATGCGTACGTAGCCGTTTGCTTTGGCGTAATCCTCGGCCGCGCGTAGCAACGCGGACGCCCGCCCTTTCCTGAGCTCGGTTCTGCCTACATTGATGCATATGATACTGAGCGTGCGCTCAAGGTTGTCGTTGGTACGGCAGGTCGCATACCCGATTCGCCTGGCAACGATCTTGGGCAGGAAGGTGATCATGCCTACGCAGGTGTCGCCCTGGTAAGCGAGAAGTCCCATGGTGCCGTATGCCTGGACCATCTGACCCCAGAAAGGATACGATGGGCTCATCCCCGCCCTGGGATACGGATAAACGCAGTGCCACGGGGAGACGTGACCGCACACGCCGTAGGACACGTCATCCATGGTGATGGGCCGGATTGTGGTCGGCTCACCCATCGCGGTTGCGCGCTCTGCTCCGCGCTTTCCGGCGTCAAGCTGCCCCAGATGGACGGCCACAGCCGCCTCGCGTATAGCCGAATCGATCTGGGCTACTGCATCGCGCAAGTCATCGCCCTCACTCGCCCGCCGGATGCGCCGAAACGCATCGTCCACGGCCTGACTGGATAGACCCGTGTAGTTGTACATCCCGTTGGTCTGGTACATCTGGCTTGTTCCAAGGTAGCACGGATCGGCCGGTATCGAGAACGCCAGTACGAACAGATGGAAGGCGCCGCGCGCTACGGCCTGTCGCGCGTGCCAGCGGTCCATCGCAACCGCGTCCACAGCAATGCCGCGGCTGGCCCAAGCATCGACCAGTCTTTGCACCATCGTGCCGATTTCTTCCCAGTCGTCTTGAAACACCAGCTTCAACGAACCCTGGCTGCCAACCGCGACTGGGCTGTCGTCATCGTCGCCCAGCATGTCGTGCAGCGCAGCGTCCGGCATGCCTTCCGGCGCCGGGAAGGGCTGGGCAGCCGAGGAGTCCAACGCCTGATACAGTCTGGGATGGAAGTATCCCGGAATGCCTCCCTCGCAAACCTCCGCGGCGCGCGACAGCAGAAATCGGCGGAACCCGAGGTCATCCATGGGCGGAGCATCAAGTCGACACCCCAACACGGCCACAGGCACGTCCGGAATCTCCTGGGTCTCCTCTCCTTCCGCGGGCGACGCGAACCCCAGGCCGGCGATGCGCCTGGCGTCTTTCTCCTCGCAAGTGGCAAGGTCGTAGCCGCGCCGGCGGAGCTCGTCTACGATCCGATCGTAGGGTGGATCGACGGCAGCGGTCCACTGGTATTCATGCCCGTCTACCCAGGTCACGGCGTAGTGAGCCCAGGCCCGCTCGCCCGTCCGCGCAGGCTGCAGGACCTGTCGAATATGCTCGGGAACGCCGGAGCCCGGAGCGATGTCGGCGGGAATCGCATCGGCAGTCGAGGAATCGTATACACGCATGGTGAGACCCGCCTCGCTCAGTATGTCGTGGATACTTGGCCATCCCAGCGGCACTCGATAGCCCACGGGGCACAACGGACACACGAGCGACTCGATGGAAACCCCGGCGAACTTGCCGGTATCACCACATGCGCCAACGCTCATGCCCGACCGCCTCCGTAACGAGTGGCCTCGGGTTTTACCGCCCACAGAACCCATGTAGTCGGAGTCATCTGCCTCGCCTCAAGCCTCGCGCCCATCGTGGCGACAGCTGCGGTCAGCTCATAAACATATGGGTAGAACTCATCCTCGTCGGTCTTGTCAGTTGTCATACCGTGATTCGCCTCCCAACTGCTCGGGCGCGACTGGGCAAGCCCTGAACGCGTTAACACCATCGTACTGCATGGCTGGACACACGGCAAGCAAGAGGCTGAAAAATCGCCCG
>CAYYHF010000219.1:0-4477 GCA_964471415.1 uncultured Clostridia bacterium
ACCGCGAACGGGCGCCCCCACCCCGGGCACGTGCTGACGCGGGCGATGAAGGACGTGGTTCTGCGCTACAAGAACATGAAGGGCTACTATGTGCCCCGCAAAGCGGGATGGGATACGCACGGCCTTCCTGTGGAACTCGAGGTCGAGAAGGAGCTGGGCATAAGCGGCAAACCGCAGATAGAGGAATACGGTGTCCGCGACTTCATTCAAAGGTGCAAGGAGTCGGTGTTCAAGTACGAGCAGGAATGGCGGCGCATGACGGAGCGCCTCGGATTCTGGGTAGATATGGACGATCCTTATGTGACCTACCATGATTCCTACATCGAATCGGTGTGGTGGGCGGTCAAGACTATCTGGGAAAAGGGCCTGATCTATCGCGGGCACAAGGTGGTCCCTTACTGCCCTCGCTGCGGCACTGCCCTGTCCAGCCATGAAGTGGCCCAGGGCTACCGAGACGTATCCGAGCCGTCCGTCTTCGTGCGGTTTCGCGTTGTCGGGCAAGAGCGACTCTCGCTGCTTGCATGGACTACTACCCCCTGGACCCTTCCGTCTAACGTGGCCTTGGCCGTATCCCCCGACTATGAGTACGCATACGTAGAAGTGGACGGCGAGACCCTCATCATGGCAAAGGAACTGGTAGAGGCCAGGGTAGAGTCCCCGCACGCCGTAGTGCGCACCGTGCGCGGGTCAGAGCTTGTGGGCATGGAGTATGAACCGCTTTTCGGCTTCGCAAAGCCCGACCGCCCCGCCTACCGCGTGATAGCCGGCGATTTCGTTACACTTGCCGAGGGAACAGGCATAGTGCACATCGCGCCTGCGTTCGGAGAGGATGACATGCGGGTTGCGCAGGCAAACGATCTCCCTGTGGTGCAGCTGGTCGATACACAGGGGCGGTTCGATGAAACCGCCGGGGCTTTCAGCGGGATGTTCGTCAAGGAAGCGGATCCCCTGATCATCGAGGACCTGAGCTTCCGAGGTCTGCTGTATTCGGAGATGGAGTATGAGCACAGTTACCCGTTTTGCTGGCGTTGCGACACTCCGCTGCTTTACTACGCTCGAGCCTCGTGGTTCATTCGCATGTCGGAGCTTCGCGATAGGCTGATGGCGAATAACCAGACGATCAACTGGTATCCAGAGCATATACGCGATGGGCGGTTCGGGAATTTCCTCGAGAACGTGGTGGACTGGGCTGTCAGCCGCGAGCGCTACTGGGGCACCCCGCTGCCGATTTGGATATGCCAAGAATGCGGGCATGAGCATGCAGTGGGGAGTGTGGCGGAGCTCAGACAGATGGCGAAGGAGTTGCCGGACCACTTTGAACTGCATAGGCCCTTCATCGACCAGGCTGTGCTGGCTTGCCCCGAGTGCGGCGGGGATGCGCGGCGAGTGCCTGAGGTCATGGATTGCTGGTTTGACTCAGGGTCGATGCCCTTTGCTCAGTGGCACTATCCATTCGAGAACCAGGAGCTGTTCACCGAGTCTTTCCCGGCCGACTTCATAACCGAGGCTGTGGATCAGACTCGTGGCTGGTTCTACACGCTCTTGGCCATCTCGACCCTGTTGTTCGACCGTTCCCCGTTCAGAAACTGTATGGTTATGGGGCTGGTCCTGGATGAGCAGGGCCTGAAGATGAGCAAGAGCCGTGGCAATGTGACGGACGTGTGGAAGCTCTTCGATACGCAGGGCGCGGACGCCGTGAGGTGGTATCTGTACACAGTCAATGCCCCGTGGACGCCCACGCGTTTCTACGAAGAAGGGGTTACCGAGGCCATGCGCAAGTTCATGGGCACTTTGTGGAACGTGTACGCGTTCTATGTGCTGTACGCCAATATCGATGGGTTCGATCCGGCGGAGCACTCTGTGCCGCCGGCCGAGAGAGCCGTGATCGACAGATGGCTGCTGTCCAGGCTTGCACACCTTGCCCAAGATGTCAACGATCTCATGGACGGGTATGACATCACTGCCGCCGGTCGCAAGATCGAGCAGTTCGTCGACGACTTGTCCAACTGGTATGTGCGCAGATCTCGCAGGCGTTACTGGGGGAGCGAGATGACGCGCGATAAGGAGGCAGCCTATCTTACGCTGCACGAGGCGCTTGTTACGGTAGCGAGGCTTGTGGCCCCGTTTACGCCGTTTGTGGCGGACGAGATCCACGGAAACCTTGAGCCGAATCGAGGGAGCGTGCATCTGGCAGACTACCCTGTACCGGATGAAACCGCCATCGACCTGTGTCTGGAGCGACGGATGGACCTGGCGCGACAAGTAGTTTACCTAGGGCGGGCTGCCCGTAACGCAGTCAACATCAAGAACAGACAGCCGCTTTCCAAGATCGTTGTGCAGGCAACCGGGGCAGAACGGGGGGATCTGAGCGTCTTGGCCGACCTGGTCAAAGAAGAGCTGAACGTAGGGAGTATTGAGTTCGCTTCCGACATGGGCGGATTCGTGTCGCATGTAGTCAAGCCCAGGTACGATCTACTCGGGCCTAAGCACGGCAAGCTGATGCGCGCTATTGCCTCGGCGCTGTCACAGGTTGACCCAGGCGCGGTCGCCCGGGATGTGCTGGCCGGACGAGCCGTGGTGTTGGAGCTGGAGGGCGCAGGGGATGTGTCGATACTGCCGGATGAGATAACGGTGGAGACCGTTGCTCGTGAGGGGTTCCACGTGGAGATGAGCAATGGGCGATGGGCCGCTCTAGATACTGTCATTACCGACGACCTCAAGATGGAGGGTTTTGCGCGGGAATTGGTCAACAAGATACAGACCACGCGCAAGGAAGCAGGGTTTGAGATATCGGACCGCATCCATACAGTAGTAGCGGGCGGGCCCGAATCAATCCGCGCCATGGTTCGGCACCGCGACTACCTCATGGCTGAGACGCTTTCGCTCAGCCTCGATCAGGGAGAGCCCGTTGGGGAATACGTCAAGGAATGGGACGTCAATGGGGAGAAGGTGACTGTTGGTGTCAGAAGGCGCCGTTGACCTTCACTGCCACACTACCGCATCTGACGGCGCCTTCGCTCCGTATGAGTTGGTGGATGAGGCACACCATCGTGGCTTGCGCGCGATATCCGTGACTGACCATGACTCAGTCGGCGGCCTCGACGAAGCGGCGGCCCGGGGCGCCCAGATCGGCCTTGAAATCATACCGGGTCTGGAGCTTTCCACCGATGTCGACGATGGGGAAGTCCACATATTGGGCTACTATATCGATCCGAACGACCCAGGGCTTGTCGCGCTTTTGGAGTCGCAGCGCGTGAGCAGGGAGGAACGCGTTCGAAAGATGCTGGAGCGCCTATCGGCCTTGGGAGCGCGGCTCGGCATGGACGAGGTGCGAAGGTTTTCCAGCGGAGGCGCCCTGGGCCGGCCTCACGTGGCTCAGGCGCTGATACGGGCGGGCGTGGTCAGCTCTTGGGATGAAGCGTTCTCGCGCTATATCGGTAGGCATGCCCCGGCGTATGTGCGCCGGTCTAGGCTAGAACCTCATGAGGCAGTCCGTGCTGTTTTGGATGCGGGCGGGGTTCCGGTACTGGCTCACCCCGGTCTGAATGGCCATGACGACATGATACCTTCGCTGGTCAGAGAGGGTCTTGCCGGCATCGAGGCGGTCTATCCCGAGCACACCAAGGAGCAGACGGCGCTGTACAGCGACATAGCCAAGCAGTATGGGCTGATCGCCACGGCAGGGTCTGATTGCCACGGCCCCGGGTCGCCATCGGGTGTTAGGGTTGGGCTTGCGACAACGGACTACAGCGTTGTGAGAGAATTACAGAAGAGAGCGCACACGCCGATAGCGCGGACAACGTGAAACGCCCCCGCAGTCGGGGGCGTTGCTCGAAGAAAGAAACTCAAAGTCCAATGTCGGGCGCTATATGGCCCGGGTGACTTTACCTGAACGAAGGCACCTGGTACAGACGGTTATACGGCGGGGACTTCCGTCGACCACCGCTCTTACTTTCTGGAGGTTTGGATACCAACGGCGCCTCGTCTTACGCTCCGAGTGGCTCACGTTGTTCCCCGACGATGGGGATTTGCCACAGACCGCGCACATTTTGGACATGCGGATTCCTCCTTGCAGCGCCTGACACGCACAACTTATATGGTATCATAGGCGGGCACACTACGCAAGAGCGCGCCAAGAAGGAATAGCCCATGCCTATATAGAATAGGTCAGAACTGTTTGCAGGTTCGTATTGGAGGTTTCGCAATGGGCAGAGCTATGAGCACGGAGCTCGGTGAGATAACCATAGCTGACGATGTGATTGCTGCGATAGCCGGCATGGCCGCGACCGAGTGCTACGGGCTGGTTGGCATGGCCTCCCGCACCATCACCGATGGTATTGCTGAGCTTTTAGGGCGCGACAACATAGCGCGCGGCGTGGAAGTCCATATCGAAGGCGACGATGTGAGAATCAACCTATACATCATTGTGGAGTACGGCACCCGAATCACGGAAGTAGCAAATAACGTCATGGATAAG
>CAYYHF010000220.1:0-4473 GCA_964471415.1 uncultured Clostridia bacterium
GATATCATAGAGCAACACTGCGCGCCGCTCGCAGGCGCTAGCCCAACTACTCGTAATCGCCACTAGCGCGGCGACAACGAAAGCGGTAGACTATACTTATCCAGACATGCTGCATATTGATCTCGTTTCGGATGGATGTCGATCGCAGCCGTCACCATATGGTCGCGCATAGGAACAGACACACAAGGCCATTATAGTTCCTTATCGCCACAATGTCAACGCTGTACTTCCGTCGGTGTTCCCATAAGGCACGTGTCCAGGCAGCACACACGTGGTATGGTGCGGGTGGAGGGTAGGGAATGGCAACATTCGCTGAAAGACTCAAGAGCCTTCGGGCCCAGCACGGCGTTACTCAGGAGGAACTCTCGCTGGCCATTTCAGTGTCGCGATCAACGGTCGCCGGGTATGAGGCTCAGAGCAAGAATAGGCAACCAGAGTTCAAGCTGGTAGGCAATATCGCAGCCTTCTTCGGAGTCAGCACGGGCTATCTGCTCGGACACACCGATGATCCGGATTCGGCCGATACCGATGCCCGCATGGCCGCCAAACGGCTCAGAGCCATACGAGAGTCGCGCAGTCTGACTCGCCCGAACCTGGCGGATGAGATGGGCGTAGACATTGCCGAAATGATCAGATACGAAGTCGGAGCGGACGCGATGCCTGATGAGTTCTTGGATAGGCTGGCGGAGGTCTTCGACATAGATAGAGAATACTTCACCGGGGAGCTGCCTAAGGAAGATGTCGAAGAGATACTGGGCAAGACCTTCTTCGAGGCGCCCGTGAGCATCTCGCCGCAGACCAGGCAGTGCATTTGCGACTTCATAGACTTCATGGTTGAAAGGGATCAGCGCAGGCAGAAGTAGAAACTGCTGCCCCCTATGGCTGCCTCTACAAAACATAGAAGGCGGCCAGCAATGGAAGCGGAGCGGCCGGGAGCAAGCCCACGGATTGCAGCGCCTGCATCAAGACCAGTACGCCATAGGCTTCCACAAGCTCCGCCAACGCGCGGGCAGCGTTCGGATCGCCGCGCGCACCGGGGCGTCGATGATTTCGATGTGCTGGAAGCCGGCCTCAATCCCGGCGATTGCCCCGCGAGCCGCCGGCGCAAAATCCAGTATCAGAGACGCCCCTGCCATGGCTCACCACAGTGCGCCCCCGCTCCTTCTGAATCCGCGCCACTCCTGAGAAGAATCCGCTCAACGCCCAAAGAACCGCCGCGTACCCAAGAACCGCGGCCCGAGCGGCGGTATACACGATACGTTTGCCGAACGGTGCAAGCGACAACGCGGCTAGTTTGAAGCTCTGGATAGCAATAGGCGATGCATGGATTCCTCTACTCGGGTCGCGTTTCCGCTTGGTTCACGCCGACTCCGTCCGCGACCGCCGCTACGGATGTACACTGCTGTAAGCTGGCAAGTTGCTGCACAACCCGGGTTTAGCTGGCCTTTAGGATTCGTCGGTTTTCAGAACGCTTTTGTCTCTACGTGTCGAGAATTCAGGCGATGGTTGCTGCATGTTCGATGGGCCTATACACCCGGTCATACGTCAACCAATGTCGGGAAATCCTGCAGATAGTTGTTCCGGCATCGCCTGCTTTCGGGGGAAGGGACTCTGATGTGACCCGCTGAAGGCGTATTTTGAGGGCTGTTTCCTCTGGATATGATGCACCAGATGGACAGAGGGGACGCCGGTGCGCAGGATCATGATAGTCGAAGACGATGACAAGATCGCCGACATCCCCCGCATTGACACTTCCTGATACCACATGATATCATATGATACAATGCAGCCAGAGGAGGAGAGCGCCGGTGATTGACGGGAGCAATGATAGGCTCATGACGGTAGCGGAGGTAGCCGAATACTTCAGGGTGTCCACCCCCACGATCTGGCGTTGGCTGCGGGAAGGGACCATCGCTGGCATCAAGGTAGGCAAGAGCCGGAGGATTCGTTGGAGCGAAGTAATCCGCTTCGAATCATACGGTCCACACGAAGTCCACGAAGCGCAACCCGTATACGATGCGGGCGAAGGCGATGCCCATAGGCTTGCCGCCGCGGCAGAACTCCGCCGGCGCCTGCAAGCCGGCGAGAATCCGGATTATCCCGCCACGTCCGCCCTAATCGAGATCAGGCGCGAGAGAGCCGATGAATTGTAGGTCATTCATTCATGGCGCCGACGATGAATCAAACCCGAGGAGGCTGGGCGGTGTTGGGCGAAATGCGATACGAGAACTGTGTATGCGTGGATGCGAGCCTGGTCGCGAAATGGCTCGTAAGCGAACCAGATTCCGCTCAGGCCCTCGACGTACTGGAGGCATGGATGCGCCAGGGTGTACAGATGATCGCCCCGCCCCTCATCGACTACGAAGTGGGATCAGTACTGCGAAAGCTCTCTGCCCGAGGTCGCATCGATGTCGACGAAGCACGTCAGCGACTGCACATCTTCGAATCGCTGGGGATTCGGCACGTGCATCCTCCGTTTCTGCTCAGGCGCTCATGGGAGATAGCCGTTCGCCACGGCTTGTACACAATCTACGATGCGTCATACGCTGCCCTGTCTGAACTCACAGGGACCAGGCTCTATACTTGCGATCAGACGCTGATTTCAGCCCTTAGCTGGCCTTCCGACATGATTGTCAATCCCCTGGGCGCCTCCTAAGGCACGAGCGCGCCCATAACCGAAATGAGCGCGCTCGTGTGTATGCCGCGTTAGCGACGAATTGCCGGTCCTGGCGGATCGCTGCCTTACTCGACAGCGCGGACCCGGTCGGCCCACTTCTGCACCTCTGGGGTAAGCGCCGTCTTGCTTCCGGCCTCTCTGAAAGGCGCAAGGTCAGGATAGACCACCTTGACGCCCATGCCGCTGATGGCCTTCAGCGCCTGCTGCTCTTCCTTAGCAATCGTGCCCTTCATCCACTCGGTTGTGGAATGCGCCGCTTTGCTCAACATGGCCTGCTGATCCTGAGGCAGTCCCTTCAGTTTCGGCTCCCACATGATGATGCCAAAAGGCTCAGCCGCATGGTACGTCATCACGAGATTCTTGCAGACATCCATCCAACTCTCTTCAAGCATCACGTTGATGGGCTGTTCGACACCTTCGATGACTCGCTGCTGAAGCGCTGTGAATACCTCGCTGAGCGCCATCGGCGTAGGGTTGGCGCCAAGCGCCTTCCACGTGCGGATGTAGGTGTCTTCTGGAGGAACGCGAATCTTCAGGCCCTTGAGGTCCCCAAGGTTGTTGACGGGCTTAACCGCTGCAAGTTGCCTGGCGCCTCTCCACATGACGTTGAGAAAACGCCTGTTGGTCTGGCGCACGATCTCCTCGATCACCTCTGCGCCCACGGAACCGTCCCACACGCGATAGAAATGCGCCTCGTCCTTATACAGATACGGAGCCCCCTCCAGACCCGCAAGCTTACAATAGGGCTCCAGAGTGCCTAAGGATTCTGCAACCATGTCCACAGCCCCAAACTCCATGGCTTCCAGGCACTCTCTCCAGGTCCCCAGCACGCCGCCGGGATAGATCTCCACAGCCAACTGGCCGCCCGACAGTTTGTCTACCTCTGAAGCGAAGTGCTTCATTGCGCGGTCCACTACGCCGTCGATGGCGTACGCGTGCGACAACTTCAAGGTGGTCTTGCGCGCTGCAAGTCCTGTACCAACGCACGACATGAGCAGACATGCCAAGACCAATACTGCACATCGGAAAGCACGCTTTGACATTTCCATACCTCCTTGAATTGAGATATCCTGCCTTTCGCCTACTGACCCATTACAAGATTCGGAATGAACGTTGCGATGCCTGGGATGTACGTGATGAGAAGCAACACTGCAAGTCCGGCTAGCAGGAATGGAGCCGCGGCTTTGAACGCTCGGTTCAAGTTTATCTTGCCCATCTGCGCTGCGAGCATCAAGCATATGCCTACGGGCGGAGTCAGCAACCCTAGCATCAGGTTGAATACCATTACCACTCCGAAATGCACCAAGTTGATGCCCAAAGCGTTAACGGCCGGCAGCAGAATGGGAACCAGCATCAAAGTAGCGGGAGTCGAGTCCAAGAACATCCCGGCTATCAGGAACAACACGTTGACCAGCAGAAGAAACACGTACTTGTTTGTAGCGAAGCTGGTAATCGCCGCGGAAACCGTCTGCGGCACGCGATACATGGTCAGCACCCATCCAAATAGGGTGGTACATCCTATGATAAACATCACGACCGCGGTATCCACCGCCACTTCCTTCAGTATTCTCGGTATATCCCTCCACTCAAGCGACTTGTACACGAACAACCCGACTATCAGAGCATAGACCACCGACACGCAAGCCAGTTCGGTCACGGTAAACACTCCGAACAAGATGCCCAGCACGAGAATGAGGGGCATGATTATGGACCATACTCCCTCCTTCAGGATCCTCAGCGTTTGCTTGGCGCTGACTCTGCCGTGCACAGGGTAACCGCGCTTGCGTGAGTAATAG
>CAYYHF010000221.1:0-4468 GCA_964471415.1 uncultured Clostridia bacterium
AGTGGGCGTGCCGTGACTCGCTGTTGCCCTTTGAGATCAGGATGAAGGCCGCAAGCGCGGCCAGGAGACCAACAGACACAAGCACAGGCCACCAGTGGTTCATCGAACGCCTCGACCAGGCGGAAGCCTCGATATCGAACACGAGAAAAGCGACCGGGTGACCGGCCCGGTCAAGAGCAATGGGCGCGTAGGCGGTGATCCAGGCGCCTGTAGAGTCGGTTCTCGGACCGACCACACCTGGTTCGGCCTTGCCGAACAGGGCTGTATCATTGAGGGTGGCTGTAAAGATAGAGGCGCCGGGAGGGGAGTACTCGGGGGACTCTTCGTGCTCGGAGTCGGCGAGAATCACAATCTGGTCGTCCACGGGTTGGGCAATGTAGACGAAACGGGCATCATCGGAAGCTTCGCGAAGAGCTCTGAGTCTGGGGCGCAGCCGCATGAGAGCCTCTTCGCTTTCGTCGATGTCGCCTGGTTCAATGAGAGCGGCCGCGGTGCGTGCTCTCATGAGCAGGTTCTGGCGCGCCTGCCGATCCGCGCTTCCAACGCTCAAACGAAGGAATCCCCAGCTTATTGCCACTATCACTGCTGCTGCCAGCACCGAACGAACCACGTAAGCAGCGGGCGGAAGGAAACCGGCCTGGGATCGGTTGGAGTCTGACTTCTGATACAGCTGTCCAGCCACGTGCAGGCCTCCTTGCCTAGTAGGTGAGGTTGCGGCTTCTTGCGCACCGCTCGGACAACGTGTGGCTTCGATTCGTCCTGATCCACTTAATTCGGCACGAGTCGTGGAAATCCTTTCAAGAGAATGATGTTTTATCATCCGGATGATATCGGCCCCGTGCGGCAGGATGCAGAGAAACCGAGGAGAATTCATGGCAATGAATGACTGCGTAATACGCAAGAATGGGGTGATATTACATGACCTGGAGACCTGCGATCAGGCTGTGCGTTGCCATTGCGCTGGCGATTGCGGGGGCAGGCTGTGCCCTCAAACCGTCTGTCGCGTCCGGCAGCGGTTCCTTGGTCCTCGCTGCGGCTATCAAGACCGTGCCCAGCGCATCGGGCGCGCCTCAACTAGTGGTGTTGACGCTTAGCATGGGAGGACTGAGCCAGAGGCACGAGTTGCCCGTGGAGGGCGGTTCGGCCCACGGCGCCATCGGGTCGCTTGCCGCAGGCAAGTGGGCGATCGACGCCGTGGCAGTTGATGGAGAGGGCGATGCGGTCTACGCCGGTCACGCCAAGGCCGAAGTGAGGCGGGATGCGGTCACACCCGTGTCGCTGACCTTGCGCGCGGTGGAGGGGTGTGTCCGCATCCAGGTGTCAGTAGCTGGGATAGGCGATGCTACCCCGGTTCATTCAGCGGATATCTTCGTGTACTATGCAGGGGGCAGCTCGGCGTATCGTTCATACAAGAACGTGCGTGAACAGGATGGATTATTGGTGGTAGAGGACTGTGGGTATCCTCCTCGGTCCTATGACCTTAGAGTGGTGCTCAAGGCGGAGGATGGATCGGTGCTGTACGAGAGCGAGTATGTGGGGTTCGGAGTATGCCCGGGCAAATCTACCGCAGTGGACTGGACTCCGGGGCTGGGCCAAATGCTCGTGGACATTGGGCTTATGCTGGTCCCAAGCGCTCCATCGGATGTGCTGGTCAGCATGGATGGGGCAGAGGCCGCTGTATCCTGGACCGCCCCTGCCGACGATCTGGCAGCGTCCTACAGGATCTACTGGAGATACTCGCGTTTCGACCGATACACCACCTCCAGATCTAAGCTGGTTGACGCGCCTGCAACGAGCGCGGTCATCTCGCTATCTTCTCAGCAGAGAGGGTCAAAAGTCTGCTTCGTGGTGGTCGCGCGTGACTCATCGGGTCAGGAGAGCCTGAGGAGCCCCGAGGTCGAGGCGGATTACCAGTAGCGGACGGCACGGACACGGTTGTGTCATCGTGTGGCTGATCAAAACTCCGCCCGCGTTTTTCGCATGGGCGGAGTTTGAGCCACAGGATAGCGTTGACGGCATCGATTAGGGCATGGGTCACACATTAAGTAGTGATCGCGCAACGCTGAAGTAGATCAGCAGGCCTGCGCCGTCAACTACCGTGGTTATCAGCGGCGCCGACATCACGGCCGGGTCAAGACCGAGAGCTGTGGCCGCGATTGGCAGCATGGAACCGACCAGGGTGGCCATAGTCACTATGGCCAGCACCGATACGCACACGATGACTCCAATGATCGGGTTGCCCCCAACCCTCCACGCGCGCAGAAACGCAATGCCCGACATGGTGATCCCAAGAGCGGCGCCCAGGGCAAGCTCGCGCATGAATACCGCCCAGACGTCTCGCATCCGTATGTCGCGCACTGCAAGACCGCGGATGACCACCGAGGCAGACTGCGATCCGGCGTTGCCGCCGCAGTCAATCAGGAGCGGTATGAAGAACGTCAGCTCGATGACTGACTGCATGGCGGTGCTGAAGTTCTGCAGTATCTGGCCTGTAATGGATTCGGCCAGGAATAGCACCATCAGCCATACTACCCGACTGCGCCACAGTTCTTTGAGGGATGTCGCGAAATACGGGCGATCCAGCGGCATGGTTCCTGCGATCTTCTGGATATCCTCAGTGGCTTCTTCCTCGACAACGTCCAGGATGTCGTCCGCTGTGATGATTCCAGCTAGCCGGTTGTCATCGTCCACAACGGGCAGAGCCAGGTAGCGGTATTTCTTGAACAGCTGGGCCGCCTCTTCCTGGTCGGTCTGGACCGGCACGGCCACCACGTTCCGACTCATGATGGAGGATATCTTGCGCTTGAGGTCGGCGATGACCAAGTCGCGGAGGGAAAGCACTCCGACAAGGCGCTCATCCGCATCGATAACGTAGATATAGTAGGCTGTTTCTGCCTCGGGGGCCAAATGGCGCAATTCCGCCAGGGTCTTCTCGACGGTCCACTCCACATTGACGGTCACGTACTCCGTGGCCATGATGCCGCCCGAAGAGTCCTCATCATACCGCAAAAGCTCGCGGACTTCGTCTCCCTCGGAGTTCATCAGGTCGAGCAGGGTCTCCGCCTTGGCTTCCGGAAGGTCGCCGATAAGGTCAGCTGCATCGTCCGAGTCCATTTCCTTCAGGATCTCCGATGAACGCGCTGCTCCCATCATCCGGATTACCTCGGCCTGGTCGTCCGAGTCAAGCTCCTGGATTATGTCGGCGGCCTTTCCGGCAGGGATAGCATGGAAGAAGGCGCTGCGGGCCTGATCGTCGAGCAACTCCAAGATGTCGACAACGTCCGCCGGGTGCAGGGAGTCTACCAGCTTAGTCAGCGCTTCAGTGGAGCCTGCAGAAAGCAGTTGTTTCACGTTCTCTACAAGGGCAGTGTACTTCTCATCCACAACAACACCCCCTCCTAGGGGCGTGCGCACCGACCCGCCGGCATGGTGAACATCGCCCCAGACTGGTTTTGAGCTGGTCTACTTGACTTCGACGCAGGGCTCAGCAGTATGAACCGCTTCCTACTGCCTGGGTCTCCGTCCACCTATTGTCCCCCCTTTATTGACCAATGGAAAGTGAGCGCCCACAGGCTCACCTTGGTAATTATACTATCTCCGCTCAGGGATGTCACCCCCTGAGCGCGGCCTGGGCGCAGCCCCTGAGCGTAGCCTTAACCCAGGGATCCGTCAAAGTCTCGCTCATTCTGGCTTCGGTCTGCGGCCAGGAGTCAGCCGTGCTGAGTCTCGTCCCAACACACCATCGACGAAACGCCCGTTCTCGAGGTCCAAGTCGCATCCGGCGAGCACGCGGGCCCCCGGCGCAAGAGGGAGGGAGCGTCAAATCGCATCAACGCGTATCTCTCGGCGGCAACCCCAACCGGGAGTCACGCGTATGAAAGTGGAGAAGGTTGCTATGCCGCGGCATAGCTTTCCTTTCCTTCTCCCATCGTGCCGCCACGACCCGAGCCTTGTAGCTGGGCCTCGAGTATGGGCGGATCTGGCTGCGCATCGCGGTCGGCGATCGCGGCCGCGAACCTGTACTCTACGACCCAGCCTTGGCGCAGACCCTGGGTTCTACGACCCAGGAAGCCGCCGAAATGCTCGCTTTCGGGGCCGAAATCGGACGCGGCGAGGGCGCGGGCCGCTGGCGCAAAGGGGAGCGCCACGACCCGAGCCTTGTAGCTGGGCCTCGAGTATGGGCGGATCTGGCTGCGCATCGCGGTCGGCGATCGCGGCCGCGAACCTGTACTCTACGACCCAGCCTTGGCGCAGACCCTGGGTTCTACGACCCAGGCTTTGCCGACCTGCACGGGAATGTGTGCACGTTTGGGTTGCGCGTTCAGACCGCTTGGCGCGTTCCACTGATTTGCGGGCAGGTAATGCTGCTGTGAACGCCTCAACGGCAGGCCGTCATTGTGCTTGCGCGTCTGATACGTAAGCGTAAAATAGAACCCACGTGGAGCTAGAGCGACGAACATGCGATAAT
>CAYYHF010000222.1:0-4446 GCA_964471415.1 uncultured Clostridia bacterium
TCGGTCTCCAAAACCGAGGGCTGCGGGTTCGAGTCCTGTCTCCCCTGCCATTTCTTTTTGTGACCCCAATGAGCGAGCCACCTGGGCGAGGCCGAGCCGGACCAGGTGGCTCGCATTGCTGCTGTGTCGTACGGTCATGCGGTAAGTCCGATTATCTTCCTTGCTTCATCAGGCGTGGCGACTTCTCTGCCAAGCTCGCGGGAGATCCGGGCGATGCGCGCAACCAGTTGGGCGTTGCTCTCTGCGAGGACTCCCCGGGAGTAGTAGATGTTATCCTCGAACCCCACGCGAACGTTTCCACCGAGGACTATGGCCACTGCAGCCAACTGCAGCTCAGCCCTGCCAATGCCGGCGACCTGCCATATGGCGCCGGCCGGAAGGCTTGCTGCGCAGTGCATCAGATCCCGGGCTGTTCCCGGCATGCCGCCGGGAACCCCCATCACGAAGTCAAAGTAGAGCGGCTCGCTGAGCAGACCCTTTTTGACCAAGCGTAGCGCGTTCGAGATGTGGCCTACATCGAAGCACTCGATCTCGGGCTTCACTCCCAGCTGCTTCATGCGCGAAGCCAGAAACTCGATGGACGGCGGATCGTTCATGAACACTTCATCGCCGAAGTTGACCGTGCCTGTGGTCAATGTGGCCATTTCCGGCGCAAGATCCAAAGGTTTTGCCCTAAGCTCTATGGGAGTTCCAACGGCGCCTCCCGTGGAGATCTGGCAGATCACGTCCGTTCTTTTCTTGATCTCGGATATGACCTCGCGGAACACATCGATGTCCTGTGTGGGCTTGCCTTCTGTATCTCTCACGTGCAAGTGCACGATGGACGCCCCTGCCTCCCTGGCCTCCTTGGCCGCCTCGGCGATCTGGATCGGGGATATGGGCAAGTGCGGCATCTGCTCAGGGCTGAGCTCCGCGCCGACTAGGGCTGCTGTTATGATCAGCTTGCTCACGGATCAATCCACCCTTCTTCGTTGCTTATCTTTGGGCACCACACATGTGCCCGCGGCCTTCGCGACCAGCGTGGGCGCGGCCAGTACTTCGGCGCGAGACGGATCCTGCGGGTCGCGGCCGGCCTCTATGACTTTGAAGGCTTCAAACGACATGGCGCGCGAGGTATTGCCGGCACGCGTGATGCGTCCTCGAGCCTCGATGTAATCGCCGGCGAACACCGGCGCTTTGAACTCTATCATGTCGTACGCCACGAACAGCCCCTCGTCGCCATCGTGCCGAATCAAGAGCTCAGTGGCGATGTCTCCGAACAGCTGCAACATCTTGGCCCCATCCACCAGGTTGCCGCCGTAGTGGGCGTCGGCTTGGCTCATTCTCACTCTGATCAGAGCGTCTTCACCCATGATCCATATTACCTCCTCGATGCTATCGTTCCTGCCCGAGGTCAGGACTGGTTCTGTGCTCTTTCCTGACCATCTCCTGCGCTATGAAGGCCGCCACGTGCGATGGTAACGTTCCTGGACCGAAACCGGCATCGTAGCCCAGCTCAAGGGCGAGTTCATGGCTGATGCGAGGCCCTCCGGCCACCAGGATCACATCATCGCGTATGCCCTCCGCCTCCAGCAGATCCACCAACTGCGTCATGTTGGCTATGTGGACGTTCCTCTGCGTTACTACCTGCGATACAAGAATGGCATCGGCATCGGTACCGATCGCTCTGGCCACAAGCGCCTCGTTGGGCACCTGAGCGCCGAGATTGTAGGCGCGGAACCATGGATATCGCTCGAGACCATACTCTCCCGCATATCCCTTCATGTTGATGATGGCGTCGATACCCACCGTATGCGCATCGGAGCCGGTGCACGCAGCGACTACGGTGATCTTCCTTCCCAACTTATCCCGGATGAGGTCGTTGATCTTGAAAAAATCCATCTGCTCGACTTCAACCTTGGGTACGCGAAGCGAGGTGACATCCACTGAGTGGATGCACTTGCCATACACTACGAAATAGGTAAAGTGTCCTCCTAGGTCATGGACGCTGACCACGTCCGCTCCCTCAAAGCCCATCTTCAGGACGAGTTGGCGAGCTGCTTCTTTTGCCTCCGGGCCGTACCTGATTGGAAGAGTGAAGCCGAGCTGAACTTTTCCATCGTCGAGAGTATCGCCGTAGGGCCTTACGTTCTTCAAGTCTACTTTCGGCACAGAGCTCATCTCCTCCTCTGATTGGCGGAGGCCGCCGGCATGAGTTCTGATGAGATGGCCTCCTCGAACGGATTCCAGTAGTCGGGCGACTTGGCCGCGACTCCGTCCAGCCCCCGTCCGCCATCGGAAGTCCGGGCGATTCCCGCGAAGATCCCTTCGCTCATGGCATCCATCAAGCCCTTATCGCGCACGTATTGGAGCATGCGGGCGGTGTCGTCCAGCACCTGTTTCGCGCGGGTCTGAACGATGCCTCCGGGTTTGTAGAGGATGTCGTCGCCAAGGTGCCTTGCGTTGTTGAAGACGTGCTTGGCGTTCTTCGTGGCCAGATAACGATCGTGGATGTGCGGGGTGTGGATCGCTTCGGTGAGCATGCCCAGAAGCTGAATGGACTGGCCGGTCATGATGCCCGCCAGATTGAACATGCCGTTAAGCAGATAGCCGCGGAATATGTCGCCTGTCATGTACTTGGTAGGAGGCATGTATTTCAAAGGCGCGTCCGGGAAGATGTCCCGAGCCATCTGCGCCTGGGCCAGCTCGTAGAGGAAACCGTCCTTAAGCTCAGGGTTAATCTCGAACGCATGGCCTAGGCCGATCTGCGAATCGGGAAGGCCCGACCTGTGGGCGAGCGCTTCATTGATGAACTGCGAGGCCAAAACCGTATGTGCCTCCTCGTAGGCGTCTGCAGTGGTCAGGTAGTTGTCTTCGCCCGTGTTGATGGTGATTCCGGCGAAGGCATTGATCATTCGCGAGAAGTGCTGGTCTGCGAAGGTCCGCTTCATGTTGATGTCGCGGAAGAGTATGCCGTACATGGAATCATTGAGCATCATGTCCAGTCGTTCTAGGGCGCCCATTGCCGCGATTTCCGGCATGCACAGGCCGGAGCAATAGTTCACCAGCCGGATGTAGCGCCCCGTCTCCATGCTCACGGCGTCCAGCCCGCTCCGCATGATCCGGAAATTCTCCTGCGTGGCGAAAGTGCCTCCGAACCCCTCCGTGGTTGCGCCGTAGGGCACGTAGTCAAGAAGGCTTTGAGCAGTGCTTCTTATGACGGCGATGATGTCCGCGCCTGCCTTTGCAGCCGATTGCGCCTGTTCCACATCTTCATAGATATTGCCGGTGGCCACGATCACGTATATGAGGGGCTCCGTGCCCGGATCGAGTCTTGACAGGTAGTCGCGGCGCTTGGCTACGTTGGCGCGTATTCGGCCGAGGGACGCGTTCACTGCGTCAGACAGGATCCGGAGGCGGCAGTCATCGCCGCCGGCTGCGGCTGCGCATGCCCCTGCGCTCGCGCCTTCGCCTGCAGGCGCAGTCAGGTCCAGTTTGCCGCAGGCCACTTTTTCGGCCGCCTGCTGCGGCGACAGTCCCGTCAAGGCCATCGCTTGCGCCATGTAGTTTGCGATGCCATCTCCCAGACGCCCGGCTTCATGCAGCGACTCCACGACCACATTGGGCAGGGGCACGCCGGCATGATTCACCCCATCTACCCCCAATAGACGGAGCACCGTGCGTTCGATGGTGGTGGTAGTGACTCCTTTGACGCGGTCCATCACCTGGTCGGCGATATCGCCGGCGCATTCTCTGCATTTGTCTATCTTGCCGATATCCAGATCAAGCTTCAACGCAAGACACCTCCAGACGCCGCAAGTTCTGCCTCTATGTCGAAAACCGGCATCTTGCCGACTTGTTTCGATATTTCCAACACAAGGCTTGTGGGATCGAGCGTTTCGCCGTACGGCGATGACGGATTGGCGGTGACGGCCGCAACGCGCGCCTTGGCGAGCACGGTGAGCTCGCCCCCAGCCGACTCGAAAGCCTGCACGATGCGATCTCCGGCTGCGATTTTGGACGGATCGGCCGCCACGACTGTGAACGCGGGGCAGCCCGGGCGGCGCCTGGCAAGCCACGATGTGAGCGCTGCCAGCAGCCCTTCCCCCACCGCCCGCGCGCACACAAGCCCCGAGTCGCCCGGCTCGAGCATGGACACGAGAAGCTGCTCGCGCCCGAGAAGAGTCTGCCACGGAAGTATCTCCCATCGACCATCGGCGCGGAGCAAGACGGACGAACCTGACTCTATTGCCGGCTGCGCACGGGACGCCACCGCCAAAGACGGCGGCGGCAGTGTGAATAGATGTACAGCCATGCGCGTGGCCTGGGCGATTCCACGGGCGTCAGTGTCCAGCGTGGCCCCGGCAGCCAACACGAAGGCGCCCACTACTTCGGGCGATGCCAGGAACGTACGACCGGCGGCGCCGTCTACCAGTATGAGCTTCGCTCCAAGGTCGCGCATCTGTC
>CAYYHF010000223.1:0-4428 GCA_964471415.1 uncultured Clostridia bacterium
GCTTGCCCGAATAGCACCCCAGAAGGATGCCAGGCCTACGGCTTCGCAGCCATGCAGAGATGTCTGCGAGCGTGTCGTAGAACCTGGTGAATATGACGGTCTGCCTGATTCGCCTGGATACCGGATCGAAGCGGTCATGTAGCTCCTCGAGCAGGCGCTCCATCTTGGTAGAAGGCTGGTGAAGATCGCCGATGGTCTCCAGCAGCTCTCTGAGCTTCGCTTGCTCCCACGTCAGATCCTCCGGCGACCTACCTTTGAGGCACTCCGCGACTACGGCATCGTCGCGCTCCTCGTCGTACTCTTCGCGCTCTCCCAAATCATCGGGCTCACTTATCACATCGACCGCGTCCCGCCAGAGGGTTGCCTCAACCTTATCCAGCCTTCGCCTGGCGGTCTCACGCAGAGCGAACAGGCTTGACGCAAACCGGAGCCTGAAGAAGCTCAGCACAAAGCCTGTTGAGTACTGCCTGCTCTTGGGAGCATGCTCGGCGATCTGGCTGGCCAGCCCCTTGCAGTACTCCTCGAGCATTACATAGATGCGTCTTTCGTGGTCGCTCATGGTTATGGCGGGTAGCTCCCTGATCTCCCGCCGCGGCAGGTTCTGCGCGAGCCGTCCTTGGCTACGGTAGATTTCGAGGAGCGGACGGGTATGCCGCATCATCACTCTGGATAACGGCGCCGCTGCGAACAGAAGCCGCGCCAGAAGGTCATAGTCGCGGCCCCTGATTCCCCCTTCGTCAAGCCATTCAGCCGCTTTGTCCCGGTTTCTCCGAGGTCCCAGCGATTCCAGGAGCGTGTTCCAGTAGGGCGGATCCTCCCATTCGATGGCCTTGACGGCTCTGCGCACGAACTCAAGGTCTGTGACGGTTGCCTGCGTGCCCCTTTGCACCATGGCGAGGATGTTGTAGTACTGGTCGGTCAAGGTGGGGTCGTGCTGAAACGCGCCGATGCGGTCGGTTACGGCGATCAGGTCATGAACCTCGACTGGGTCCAGCTGCATGGGCGTGGCCGTTGCCATCCAGAGGCTCTTCGCCTTCGTTCGCAGAACGTTGTGGACTGCGCTGTAGAGCTTGGTCGGCTCCGGATCTGCTGCGGCGCCGGCTGTCGAATTGCTCCGCGTTGCTGCGTGGGCCTCATCCAGCAACGCGATATCAAACTCCTCCGCCTGCGCCAGCGCGACCAGGCGCTGGTCGCGGGCCATGAGCTCGGAGGAGACTATCGTCAGGTCTGGTTCGTAGATGCCCGCTGCCTCCGCCTTCTCAGGCTCCTGCTTGCCTGGCACGATCCATTCGTGGGCTGCAGAGGCCCCGCCCACGACCCGCCCGAACCTGAGAAGCGTCTTGGACCACGTCTGTCGCTGCCACTGAGCGGTAAGCCCTGCAGGCGCGGCGACCAGTATGCGTTTGGCGATCCCCGAAAGGTACAGCCCCCTGAATGCAAGCGCCGCTTCAATCGTCTTGCCGAGCCCGACCTCGTCGCACAGAAGATACGAGAATGGCCACGTCTCCACCAGACGGTTGGCCACAATCGCCTGATGCGGCCATGGTTCTACAGGGGCGGTATGGACGCCTACAAGCCTTCCGTTGGGCAAACGCGGGCCATCGCGCACCAGTGCGAACCTCAGGAGTTCCTCAGCATCAGGCGGCCTCGTAGGCGTGGCCAACGTCCCGTCCACCTCCACTGGGCGAGGGCAGGCAGACCCGATAGAAACCAACCTGGCGCGAACCGCCTCAGGCAAGCTCAGCACCCTGATATACGGGTTCCGGTTCTCCCACGTGTGCTGAAAGTCCGCTTCGGCATCGTCCACACGCTGGCGAGTGCGTCGATCCCACCAGTCGCAATGGATGTCGAGGCTTTCCGCGTTAAGCAAAAGGGCGGTTCTCGACTCGTTGAGACTGCCGCTGGCATACAGACGGTTGCCCCATTCGTCGGCCATGACCAACCACTTCTCATGGACATATCCATCTTCGGACGACTCGTAAGGGATGGGCTTGCCTGTGCTTCGGTGGACCCGGAATGCTACGCGCACCTCCAGGTAGCCCCTACCTACCATCCATCCGAGCAGGCCCACTCCGCTGCGCACGTTCTGCGGCCATTCATGTGCAGGCTCAAGCTCCTCGTTGAGCTTGCGCTCGAGGCGTTCCCTGTCGCCCGCCAGGATCGCCTGGACATCAGCTTCGTCTAGGTCTGCGCCGACGATCATGCGCATCCTGCCTCCACGGTCGACGAAGGACGAGAACCCCATGGACGCTGCCGCAAGCGAGGAGCTTCTGAAGTAGCCGGCCATTCTATCGTAGCGACTCACCAGACTGAGCGCCGGTATGTAGAAGTCGTGCAGCATATCGGCAGGCCTACCATGCGAACGACTGTACGAGGTTCGGTATTGCGTGGGCCACTCCCGCGACATCAGCCCCCTGCCGGCTCCCTGATCCTCCGCCGCGCCTGCCAAGTCTATCCCTCCATTTGCCCCAGGCCGAACAGAATGGCCCGGGCCTCTCTGCGAATCTTGTCGTCTGAGGCCTTCGATGCCCACACTCGCAGCATGTCTATGATCATGCCGCCGGCTCCCGGGGCATTGACATCCAGATACGCTCTGGCCACGGGTATGTCGCCCTCACGGTATGAGACGATCAGCCCATGCAGCACGTCCCACATCGTGACAGGCTTCTTCAGGCGGTCCACATTCCGTTCTTCGGGCCGGGCAAGTCGCAGCTTGGAGCCTTTGCGGATGAACGGAGCGTGATAACCCGGGTCCTCTTCGCCGTGCTTGAGCGCTCTGGCTGTCTTCTCCGACGCCACCCTTGCGACCCTGGCGCCGTCCGGGCCATAGCTGCGCTGCGCCTCTGCAAGGGCGATTCCCAGGGATCTGGACATATTCAGCGCCTCATCGTAGTCGAAGCTAGCGAGGCCGAACACGCCGTATGCGGTGAGCGCCAATGCAGACTCGCCGTCTAGGTCGCCTATTCTGATCCGGCCTCCCGTGAGCCTGGAGATCTGATACTGGTTTACGACTAGACTGGCCTCCTCCATGGCCTTTGCGGGACTGACTAGGTCATCGCCGTCTATGACCGGCCAGGACTCCGATAAGGCCCTAAGCGCCCTGCCGTAGCTTGCGACCATCTCGTCTACTGGATTGAGCTTCAAACTCTCCATTTCAGAGAGCCCATCGCGCACGGCTTTCCTCACCTCTTGGAGAACCCCGCTTCCGTCTATACCCATCCACACCGAAGGCAAGCGCTCCTGATCCGGCCTTCTGCGGCAGCTGAGGAAGATGGAGCTGGCTGCTGCCGCCATGCCCTTTTGGTGCATGGACTCGGCAGCCTCCGATTCCACCGGCACTGACGAGGTGATGATCCAGCCAGTGTCGATCAGCGAACGCGTGAGCGCTTCCCATGCATCCCGGGACTTGTGGGTGAACATCACCGTCATGATCCCATCCAGCTTCAGCACGCGCCTGCATTCGGTGAAGATCTCCGCCATGAGCCTCTCGTACTCAGCGGAAGCTGCCTCTCTCGAGCCATCGCGCACAGGGTTCGCCACTGCCTCATCGGTTTTGTCGGTGAGCCTGCGTCGGAACCAATCCGGGTACAGATCGCCGAGGGTTCTGCGCTGCCAGACATAGAAGTAGTCCGATAGCTCTCCATACTGGACGTTGTCGTAGTATGGAGGATCGATACAGACCAGGTCAACGGACTCACTGGCCACATCCATCTTGGCTGCGGTCCCGCACATCACCTTGACAGGCGGCGCGGAGCTTCCCAGACGCTTCCTCGCCGGCTCAAGAAGCTCGGCGATGCCCTTGTAGGCGTCGATGACCTGCGAGAGACCCCATGCTGCGCCCGAATTGGGCCCGGCGAACACCATTTCGCCGAAGGACCACTTGATCGAGTAGTCATGACGCGCGAATGTATTCGCGATTACGCCTCGGCTATAGTGCCAACGCGTCTGCTTGCTGTTGTAGTCCAGGCCCTTGTCTATAGCGAACTGAAGATACGTGACGACCGCTCTGCCTCGCTCAGGCCCCAGGGCCTTGATTATCTCGGGTTTCAGTTTGATGAGCTCCTCGGTGAGGATGAGATGGCCGAGGAGTTGGCGCGGCGTGAACATGTCGCACCAGCGGGTCATGCCGTACACAGCAGGCCGCATATCGTTTCCTTCAGGGAATCTCTCAGTTGGTATGAGCCCCTGGCGATCCCATCCGTCCCAGCGCTCTTTCAGCATACGCTCGGCGTTCGCGAGCGCCTGAAGATCTGTTTCATTCGGCGGACGGTAGAAGAGGGTTTTCTCCGTCCTGACCTGGCCTGCGCGGGCGCCGCTCTTGAAGCGCACCGGCTGACCCTTCGAGTCAAGCCTGGGTTGCTCCCGCACCGCCGCCACGCAGTAGAGCCTATCGCGCCATACCCCGTGGGGCGACTCCCCTCTGGCCTG